>CAYZYB010000168.1:0-8183 GCA_964481505.1 uncultured Planctomycetaceae bacterium
CGTTGACGGTGCTTTGGTGGGCGGTGCCAGCCTGAAGCCGGACCTGTTTATCCCCATCATCGATGCGGCTCGAAAATTGGCCTCCGCCTGATACGGGCGAGGTTCTGGAATTTTGAAGGCGGCACGACGGACGTGCATGACCTTGAGACACGAATCGACAGACGCAATTGCGTTTGATGATTTCCAAAGCGAACTTACTTGACCACACCGCAACCTTTGTTGCGGTCATTGGAGTGACTGGAATGAGCTATTTCCTGGGTGCATTGCTGATGTTTGCCAGCATCTTCATGATCCTGCTGGTCCTGCTGCAGCGAGGACGCGGCGGTGGATTGGCGGGAGCGTTCGGCGGCATGGGCGGACAAAGCGCACTTGGCGTTCGCGCGGGTGATGTCTTTACTAAAATCACAGTTGTGGTTGCAATCGTGTGGGTGCTCACCGCCGGGCTGCTGGGAATTTCTATGCGTGCAGCTGCTCGAGATGCCAAGAACAATGCCGATCCGGGAATGGGACTTGCGTCTGGTGCCGATGCTGGCACAGATGCGGACGACGGCGACGAAGATGAGGCTGCTCCGGTTGCTGCCAACGCAGAAGAAGATGATGCTGCTGCTGGCGACGACGAGGCACCTGCAGACGCCGCAGCCGCACCTGCGGAAGCTGCATCTGATGAAGGTGACACAACTGATCCAGCGGCAGAAGCAGAAGCTGATTCAGACGATGTGAAGCCGGAATCTTCGACCGCTGAAGAAGCGGCCTCACCCGAAGAAAGTGCGGACAAGCCAGAATCTGAAACCGCAGCTGCCAGTGATAAAACAGAAGAAGCGGCTGGAGAAGAAAAGCCTGAATAGCTCGTTCTGCTTCAGAGTTTGCTTGATCAGGCTGCGGCATCAACTCGTCAACGATTGCGATTGAAGTACTGCCGTGGAAAACAGAACAGCAGCCGAACCGAAACTCGTTGACGCTTGGCACATTTTTAGAGTCGAATCGCAGCACAATTGCTGTTGAGAAAGGTTTTCCGTGCTGCTCAGCATGACAGGTTTTGGCAACGCAGGTCAACAGACTGAGCACGCGCACGCCACGGTCGAACTCAAAGCAGTCAACAATCGATATCTCAAATTGTCCATGCGTCTGCCAGACATGGTGGCGCGGTTCGAAAGTGATATCGAAAAGCTGGTCCGTACGGTCATCACGCGAGGCTCGGTGCAACTGTCGTTGCGCATTCGACTGAGCTCTGGTACCAACGGGCATTCGATTGATTCAGACGTTCTGGCAAGCTACATGGAGCAGCTTGAAGGCGTTCAGAGCAAACTCAACATTAATGAAGCCGCTCGTCCGCAACTCTCCGACATTCTGCAGCTCCCGGGCGTGATTTCGGAAACTGAAGTAAGTGCCGACGTCGTTGAATCTTTGTGGCCAACAGTTAAGGGCGTCATTTCTGAAGCACTGAAACAGTTCGACGAGTTTCGCCGCACAGAAGGCGAATCGATGCTGCAGGATTTGAAACTGCAGTGCGATACAATCGCAGCTCAGGTCGACGAAGTCGCCAAACATTCTCCCGCTGTCGTTACGGAGTACCGCGAAAAACTACTCGAACGCGTTCGCAAAGCCACAACCGATGTGGGAGTCGTAATCGAAGACAGCGATGCCATTCGAGAGGTCGCATTGTTCGCTGACAAGTGTGATATCAACGAAGAGATCACAAGGCTTAGATGCCATATCGAACAGTTCCACGATTTTCTGGACAGCAAATCGTCGATGGGGCGGAAACTGGAATTCCTTGGTCAGGAAATGTTTCGAGAGATTAATACAATCGGTTCGAAAGCCAACAACGTCACGATTGCTCACAGCGTCGTGGAGATGAAGGCGGCTATCGAGCGAATTCGCGAAGTTCTTCAGAACGTTGAGTAATGTCAACTACGGATTCACAATCTGGTGCCGCCGATCGCGTGGTTGTTTTGTCAGGCCCAAGTGGCAGTGGCAAAACGACGATCGTGAACCGTCTGATCGCTGAATCGCCCGTAAAACTGCTAAAATCTGTCTCGGCAACCACAAGAAAAGCTCGACCGCAGGAAGTCGACGGCGAAGATTACTACTTCCTGACAGATGCTGACTTTCGAGCGAAATTGGAGCAGGGTCTGTTTATTGAGCATGCAGAAGTGTTTTCATCGGGGTTCCTTTATGGAACCCTGAAATCTGAGGTTGAGCGAGCTCGGGAACAGGAAGCCTGGGCATTCCTGGAAATCGACGTCGAAGGGGCGTTGAACGTTATGCAGCAGTATCAGGATGCTGTTACGATCTTTCTGAAGACACCATCGCCGGAAGAATTTGAAAACCGTCTGCGAGCTCGCGGAACGGAAAACGAAGAAGTCATACAAAAGCGTTTGGCGACAGCAGCCAGCGAATTGAAATTTGTAGATCGCTATCGGCACGCCGTTGTTAACGACGTTTTGGACCGAGCGGTCGCTGAGATCTGTGAGATTTTGAAGTCTGAGGAGACAAAGAGGAATGCTTGACGAATTCCGTGAAGACGAAATTGTGCGAAAAGTTGGTGGCCGTTTTAAACTGTCAACACTCGTTCAAAAACGCATGGTCGCTCTTAACCGAGGCGCACGGGCTCTGGTCGATCTGCAGACCAAAGACCTGATGGAAGTCGTGGTCGCTGAGATCATGACCGACAAAATTTACCTGGACACGACAGGCCGTGTTCAGGTCGTAGCTGACGAATCTGAGACGATCGACGCATTGGAAGCCCTTTTGGCAGAAGATGATGGTCCCGGCGTCGACGACCTCCAATAATCAGGTGTTGGTCCGAGCGATAAAAGCTGCGGCACGGAAATCAGCTTACTGAATCAAGACAGGCGTTGCGGTTTCCGCGACGCCTGTCTTCTTTATGCACCAGGTCCCATTTTGAAGGTGAGCGGCAACGATGTCCGCACTGAAAGACAAAGAAATTCTGCTGGGAGTGACCGGTGGCATCGCAGCCTACAAAGCCGCCGACCTCTGCAGCCAACTCGTGCAGAAAGGTGCACGAGTTTCCGTCATCATGACCGAATCCGCTCATCAGTTCATCGGTTCAACAACCTTTGAAGCACTCACGAATCGTCCGGTCAACACGGATCCGTTTAAAGCAAAAGAACACTTCCAGGGCGAACACATCGGGCTGGCTCGCCGCGCAAACGCAGTGATCATTGCCCCCGCAACCGCCAGCAGCATTGCGCGTTTCGCGCATGGGTTTTCGGACGATCTGCTTTCGACAACTTTGCTTGCTGCAACCGCACCTGTCTTCGCTGCTCCAGCAATGAATTGCGACATGTGGGCGAAGCCAGCCGTGCAGCGCAACGTGAACCAGCTGGTTGAAGACGGTGTCAGGATGATTGCACCAGAAGAAGGCTGGCTAAGCTGCGGACAGATCGGAGCAGGGCGAATGGCGGCTCCGACTTCAATCGTCAATGTCCTCGAACAACACTTCGCGGAATAGAAGCGACATGCGAATTCTGATCACTGCCGGACCAACGCGCGAATATGTCGACGACGTGCGATTTCTTTCGAATGCCAGCAGTGGGCGTATGGGATACTCCATTGCCGCGGCCGCAACGAAAGCGGGTCACGAAGTGATTCTTGTGACCGGTCCCGTTGATCTTCCGGTTCCGAAGGGTGTCAAAGTGACGCATATCGAAACCACCGATGAGCTCCGCCAATCCTGCCTCGAACTCTTTCCACAGTGCGACGGTGTCATCGCAACAGCCGCCGTTTGCGACTATCGCCCCCTTGAACGCATCAAGGGAAAGATCACCAAGACCGGCGATCCGATTGTCCTGGAACTGGTCGAAACGTCTGATGTACTGGCCGAGTTAGGAGAGCAAAAAGATCATCGCTGGGTGGTGGGCTTCGCACTGGAATCTCAGGACCCCCGCAACAACGCAATGCGAAAGCTACGAATGAAGCACTGCGATTGCATCGTCCTCAACGACACGTCGGCGATTTCTTCGCTGGAAAACACGGTCGAAATTCTGTCGCCGGAAGCAGAAACACTGGCACGGTTTACAGGCCTGAAAACGGCGATCGCCGCACAGCTAATATCCTTCATCGAAGACGAAATCGCGACAGGGAACTGATCGTCTACTCTCCTCAAAACGTACTCGATGCGATCATGGAAACTTGTTTGCGCGGGTGCTTTTCTGCCAGTTGAGTAGTGACTGTCTTACTACTCAAGGTTAGCGCGGATTGCCGATCCATGTTCCGTCGTTTTTCACGAGCGTGTTGATAGTGGTGATCAGAAAAAAACGTTGGAATCAAACCCAACTCTCCAATTGAAATCAAAGACAGTCGCAACAAACTCCATTCCACTCCCTCGGCCATGCATCGCCCCACACAGAAACTCATCGCCCACCGAGGCGTCTCGACCTTCAGGGGAGTCCGTTGAGTTTTCGGATGACCCATTCGGCAGTGAGAAGGACAAAGAAGAGGACCAGAAGGCTCCAGTGGTCCCAGAGCGTGATTTCCTGGAGTACGCTTTGCTCTTTTTCTTCTGGTTTCAGGATCTGTAAGAGGTCCGTCAGTTGCCACGGTTCGAGCAGTTCGCCGCCGCTGACCGTTGCGAGCTGTTGTAGGAATTCCCGATCGCAGCTGATTGCCGCGAGTTCCGTGGAAAGCTCTTCGCGAACCAATAGCTCGGACATAATTTCCTGGTCGAGCTTAAAATGTGTATTGTCAACGTTGAGCCAAACTTCGTAGCTACCCGGTGGAAGTTCGGGCAGTCGGGCCGCATAGCGTTCCGGTGCCCCCTCCAGTGGGACGAGCTGGATTTTCTGTTCTGAGGATTCCGGCTGTGGCGACTGTGGATCGTTGTCGTTCGCAAGAGTAGCTTCGATTTGTCTGACGATGACTTCGACGGTGGCATCCTCAAGTTGCTTTGTGACCTGAGGACTCCAGCGAACAGAGACATCGACGGCATCGCTTTCATCGACGACAACGCCGGAAAGTGTCATTCGAACCTGATCGTTGCCGGCGGCCGATTTGTTTCCCGCGGCCCAACGAACAATTTGTCCCCAGAAGCGGTGATGCCACATGTCTCCCGCTCGCCGCCGCCAGCGCCAGGTACTGTCGACTCCCATCCAGACGACCTGACCGAAACCGTAATATTGATGAGCGACCGCGGCGAGGTCTTCGTTCATCTCGACACCATCCAATGACAGATTCGCCCAGACAGATGCAACGGGTTTGGCGGTTCCGGTGTAAGCCCACGGATGACCGGGCAGGGCGGCCAGTTCTTTTTGTTCGGCGATGTCCGGCCCGTTCAGGTCGAACAGTGTGAGATCCGCCGCGATCAGAGTTGGTTCCAAACGGAAAGCCGATGGCGGCACTCCGGGAAAACTGCGTCGGTAACGTTCTGCCAGTTGCTGCCGATAGTCCGACACCGGAAGCAACCGCTTTAAGGTGGGGGAATCGAATTGATGCGGCATCGCTCGACGGCCGGGAATAATCAGCAGCGTGAGGCCATCGTCCGACACCGCTTCTTCAATGATCTCCCACAACTCTTCGGAAGTGTTTTCCGGCGCAATATCGCCGATGATCAGAATATCTGTTTTAGCCAGTTGTTCGCGGAGCAGGGCAGGGTCCGGAAAGCTGTTGTCGAGGAATGTGCGGTTTAGCAGCTTGAGAAACGGCTGATTGAACAAAATCGTCGACAGATCCACGCGTTTGTCGCGGTCGAGTGCTCCATTCAGATATCGGAACTCCCAGCGTGCGTCGCCTTCGACAATCAGCACAGACGATTGGTTGTCGACGACGGAAATCGTAAAATCGCGTTCGTTGTTGTCGTCGCGAAGTTCACCGCGTCTGACTTCTGTAGAAATTTTATAGTCATACGTTCCCGCTTCGTCGGTGGGAATGCCGAATTCGACTTCAAAGTAATTCGCCGAAACGGTTACCGTTTTCTGGTCGGCCACTTCGCCGTCTTTCATCAGAGAGACGGTCACATCTTCACCAACATAGCCCGTTGATGTGACCGTCGCGTTTAGTACGGCGGTGTCTTCCAGAAAAACAGTTTGCGGCACCTGAACAGACGCGATACTTAGATCTCGTGGAATCAGCTGAGAACCAATCGGCACGCAGTACACGGGAATGCCGAGGGCACCGAGCCGCGATGCTTCGCCGGATGCATCGGCGTTCACTGTTTGCCGTCCGTCCGTGAAGAGCACGATGCCCTGAATTCTGTTGCCATCTTCTTCGCTGATGGAACGTGTCAGCAGGTTGACGACATCCGTTGCTCCGGGCTTAAGGCTCGAGCGATCTTCCTGAAGAATGGTTGTCAGCTGTTCGTTTTCGATTTCCTCCTGTTCTGCCCCGAAGACACGCAGTTCGACCTGGCGTTCTTCGGCAAGTTGTTCCAGCAGCGGCGCAGGTTGAGCCTGAAGGAGTCGGCGTACGAATTCGGTTCGCGGCATCTTTACGATTTCGTCGAAGACTTCTTCGACCTGCAGCTTCCGAACAGCTCCAATGCCGTCGTCCCCATCCGGCGACCAGTCTGGCTGCTGCCCGTTCTCGTAGGCGTTGATCCACTGTTCGATCAGATCGGTGGAATCACGTTTGCCAAGCATCCCCAGGGCTTGCGCCCATTGCAACTTTTCCGCCGGTGACGCATGGCGATCGGCGGTGTCCATACTTTCTGAAACATCGAACCCGATCACCAGTCGCGGCTGTTCTTCAACGTCGAGAGCTTTGGTGAGAACCGGCTGTAGCAGCGTAAGCAGCAACAACAGCAATGTTAGGCACCGCAGAATAAAAAGCGTACGGCTTACGCCGGGTCGCACCAGCCGTGCTTCGTACTTTCGCAGCATACCAAACATCACGATCGCCAGAACGATCGCAACGAATACACTGATGGTCCAGAAGGAAGAATCCAGCCCCGAAAAAGAAGTTCGCCACTGCATCCGGCTATCTTATCGTACCCGCCTCATTGTGAAAGTTAGCCGGAAGCAACGGCGGCGATTGGTCAGTCACCCCGCTCAGCTAAACAATCAGCAGCCCCAGCAATCCTGCGACCGATGCGTAGAACAAAAATACGGGCAGCGTTCGACGGATGACCTGGCCTTCACGGCCCACCAGTCCAACCACAGCGGATGCAGCAACAACGTTATGAACGCAAATCGTGTTCCCTGCAGCGCCGCCAACAGCCTGCAGTGCAACAACCCAGAAGGGATCGCAGCCGATCTGCAGGCCAATATCAAACTGCAGCTTAGACAGCATCATGTTGCTCACGGTGTTGCTGCCAGCGATGAACGCACCCAGGCCTCCCACGAATGGTGACAAAAACGGCCACGCCTGCCCGGCGATGTTCGACATCTGCATCGCAAGCACCTTCGGCATTTCGGGAAGTCCGGCATCGCCGCCTGCGGAATTCAGAAAGACCTGAACCATCGGCACCGTAAAGATGAGCGCGACCGATGCCTTTGCCGTCGTTCTCAGCGATTGTCGAACTGCTGCGCCATACATCGCGGGCTGCATGCGATGAAAAAAGAACGTGAAGGCAGAAACCAACAGAAAAATTGTGCCCGGCAAGGCCAGTGGCGTGTGTTTTAACGTTGCCGATGTGCCCAGAAAGTTCTCCACCGATAGCGTTACGTTGGCGTGATTGACGAGTTCCTTGATCGGCAGCATGGGAATACGAAACGCAACCAGCAGCAAGCCAAGAATGAAATACGGTGTCCAGGCGGCGAACAGCGATAACGATAGTTGTTCGGCAGCGACGACTTCTTCAAGCTGACCGGTTTTCATCGGTGGAGAAGTCTGCTGTTCAGTGTCCGCAGGTCGCCAGTCCGTTGCCCAGTCCAACTGCTGCGGAAAGTCCCACGGTTGTCCCTTCGGCAGGCCCACCCCTTTGCGTGCCAGCGTCACCATCACCGCGAGTCCCGTCATGCCGCCAAACAGCGACGGAAATTCGGGCCCCAGCAGCCAGGCGGTTAAGACCGAAGGTATGGTCATGGCAAAAGCAGCCATCAGCGCAAACTTCCAGCACGCCAGCCCTTCGCGAAATGACCGCGTGGTGCCGAAAAATCGCGTGAGCACAGAAACTAATATCAGCGGAATAAACGTGCCGACTGCCATGTGCAGAACAGCCACACGAAGGGCAATCGCGTGCAGCAGCATCGACGCCGGCTGGCTATCATTTGCCAGGAGTTGAAAGG
>CAYZYB010000169.1:0-8120 GCA_964481505.1 uncultured Planctomycetaceae bacterium
GTCCTGCACTGGGGCGTTTGTACTTGACGTTCATTTGAGCCAGCCAGAGCGACGCAGATTCGTCGGCCCTGCATTTATGAACGCCCGCCAGCGGTATTCCACGAAGCAATGTGGCCAGAGCAAGACCTCCGGTGTAATCCGCTGACAGCGACATCAGGGCTGCCTGATGTGTTCCATGCTGATTGGTGCTTTGCTGGTTCAGCGGCAGCACTGTTTTGCAATACCCGTCTCCGACCTCAGCGACACGCCAGTTGACATGTTGCAGCACTGGAATGGCGTCGTGCAGTAATGTCGTCATGAGGTCTGGATTGACAAGTTGATCAAAATGCTGTTCCCACGTAACTTCTTTGAGGGCGACCATGCTTTTGCTCCGGTAGAGGGGGGAGATATGGAGACGACAGTGTTTCCATCGCGAAACGCAGAAGAGCGATTCGGCCCAAAGCGAACAATGCCCCACTGGGAAAATAACGCCGTTCACCACCGATGCAGAATTTCGACACGTTTTACATTTCCTGGTCGGTTAAGTTCAACAGAGTATTTACGCAGCGGCAAAATGCGTTCACCAGTGTATTCACCGATGCCGTCTTCCGGTGCCTTTGTGCGAACTTTGTGCGAAAACAGTTCGAAGCATGTGATGCTCCACTGCTTCAACCTCACGGAGACTGCGACAAATTTTTCGGGGTTTCGACCGAATCGCTCACGAATGAGTTGGTGCGACGTTATTATTGGCGATGTAACACGGGTCGCTACGCCAGACAGGGCGTGACGACTGCAATATGACGGTTTGGAATCTGAGGTAGACATGATCACTTTGAAATTTTTCGCCAGCCATTCGTGCGTTCTGGCAGCGTTGGCTTTGCTCACAACAGTGTCCGCGATGAGTTCTTCTCAGGCTGATGAACTGGATCCGTCTCAACAGAATTGGTTGGAGCACTACGGCACACAGGCCAATATTCCAAAGCCAGCCGAAATGCTGCTCAATACGGATGCTGAGCCAATCGTTGGTGACGATGCCCTTCAGCTGTTCAACGGCAAAGATCTAACCGGTTGGAAGCCACGCGGCGGTGAGTCTGAATTCAAAGTTGTCGACGGATGTATTGTCGCGATCTGCAAACCCGATTCGCCGAGTACTTATCTGTGCACCGAGAAGACCGACTACACTGATTTCATCCTTACGTTTGAAACGCGCTTCGAAGTCGAAACCAACAGCGGCATTATGTTGCGAGCTCAAGGGAAGGGAGAAGACGGCAATACAGTGTTCGGGCCGCAGGTCGAAATGGAGCCGTTTTCACAGGACCGCGAATGGTCGGGCGGAATTTACGGTCAAAGTTGCGGAGGATGGTTCTACCCGCTGTGGTTGAAAGGACACGCAAAGCTGCGCGAGGCACAGAAAAAGGACGACTGGAATCGTGTCACGATTTCGGCGAAGGGTGGTACGATTAAAACGTGGCTTAATGGAATTCCGGCTGCACACTGGAAGACTGACACCTATCTGAAAGGTTTCTTTGGTCTTCAGATGCACAAGGGCAGCAAGGGACACGTGTTGTGGCGGGATCTGCGTTTGAAGACGTTGTAGCAGATTGCTATGCAGGTCTGCGTTTCGTGCTTGAGTCTATCGAACCAATCGGATTTCTGAATTGGTCGAATAGACGGCAAACCAAAATGCGCGGTGCGCGGAAGCACGAGGTAACCGTTGAACTGAGGGTTCTGTTTCAGATACGTTGACTAATGCGTCTTCGGTAACTTTCCACTTGCTGCCTGTTGTTGAAATCACAGCGTCTGTCGCGGTCCATCGATCGAAACTTACGCCCTGTGATTCGTAAACGCGATTCGCACCGCTTTCGTCCGTTAGCACAACAAAAGTCTGGTTGCCGATCGTTGGCTGGTACACGGGTGTCTTCGCAAGAAACCTTGCCGAGATGGCGAGTTGCGGAGTTTCAGTAACACGAATGACGAGCACCTCGTCTTTGTTCTTCAGGCGTCGGTCAAGGCTGGGCACGTCGAACATCAGTTCGTCCGTGCCAAAGTATTTTTTGTAAGCGACGCCTTCACCATAGTCTCGCCGATGTCCGGTATTCAGCGACAGTACATCGGTCTGTGGGTGGCGTTGCTTCCACGCTCCCCAAGTTGTTGTGACAACATAGAGCGGCTTCAGTTTGATACCTTTTCCTGTCAATGGTCCAATAACCGGTTTCCCCTGCAACGTTGACCACATCGACTTTGTGCGGTGGTCGTACATGAGTTTGTTAGAACGGTATAGAAATCCACTGGTGCCAAGTTCGTAGTGTTCCCCTTTCCATTTTGTGTCGTAGACGATCATTGATCCACACAACGTGCAATACACGCCGTTGATTGACTGACCACCGACGACGTCTTTCACCATTTCGTGCCATGCCAGGATGCGTTTGGGATAAGCTCGCGCCTGATTACCGAACGACACGCCAAACACGACGTCCGTGTCCGACAAATAGTCTGCCTCTGCCGCCGGAATCGTTTCCGGATCCTTGAGCGGCGGAATGCCGTCACGTTTCACGCCACCCCAGCGCACTTCGTCAAGCCGAATGTCTGCGTTGTAGTTGTCATCGAAGTACTCGGCAAAACGCTCGTCAATGCGTGCATACAGATGCTTTTTGAAGTTGGCGTAATTGGGATGGGGCTGATACGGATTGTCCCAAATCCATTGATACCATTCGCCAAGATTGCTGCCGAATGGCTTACCCGTGAGTTGGTCGAGTGCGTCAAGCACGGCTGCTTTGGTTCGTGGACTGCGCGCGAGTCGTACGGCTTCCACCAGCATGACTGCGTCGTCGTCAGACCAGTTTTCGACGATGGTTTTCAGCGCAGCTACTCGCGTTGTTTGAACAGGATCGAAGAGCTGAATAAAGGCATCGCCAGGCGTGCGCTGTTGCAATTGCTCTGTTACCGACACTGCGTTGGTGTTCGCGGTTGGTTTTTCGTCCCCGTAAACAGTCGAGTTGAAACTCAGGAAAACGATTAGGGATTTAAGAAGTCGTTCGCGCATGTTCATCTCATTTTGAATGCAACTCGCTGAACTGCAGCCATCTACAATCCGCTTTCGGTTGGTAGCCCCCGAAGGACACCACCGTTGATGAATTCGTTAATAACTGCAGATGGCAATGAAATGAAGGGGAATTCAGTTCATCAATTCCTCGGGCATGGAGGGGCGTCCCACACAGTTCAGTATCATCTGGTTCCGTCACCGAAAAGGGGCTGCACGTCCAAAAAAAAGACCGTACGATTCTTAAGAACCATAGGGCCTTTGATTTGCGTGATGCGTTCGCTAATTGATGAGCTTCAGTGAACTCGGTTGAACCCATGAAATCTTGCCGCTGGATTTCAGAACTGTTCCTTCTACGACAAGCTTTCGCCCTTGAAAACGATCTTTGTAAATCCCCGGATATTCCTGATGGGCGTTTTCCACAACAGTCACTTGTCCATCATCAGCGACGATTGCCAGTCCCAACTCGTCTGTCGCAGTCAATGGTGTCACTCCGAATTCACAAGCCGCACAGCCACTTCGGCCCGCTACGCGAACGGTCTCGTTTGCCATCGCAGGCATGCTCGTGTGCTTCATTTTTAGTTTTGGCATGTTCTGCATGCTGACAAGGAACTGCGCCGGGTTCTTTCGAAACATGTCCGCCTCACTGGCAGAAGGAAACAGATACCGCATCCCGTTGTGGATCACCGTATGCTCAGGACTTCCTGCAACATGCTTCCCCATTTTCTTCAGGCAAACGATGCATTCACCATTAACAGCGAGGTCGGTGTTTTCGAAAGCCTGTGGATTGGCCACGTACATCGCCTTTTCCTTTTCACTTGGAAACAGATACAACCGGCCCTTGTGTGAAGCTGCAAATCGGACATTGCCTGGAACTCGCTTAGCCATTTTTTCGTAGCAAACAATGCAGTCGCCGTTCAGAGCAGGTACGTACTTTTCAGGGGTCGCATCGAACATTGCTTTGACCGGCTGCGATGGGAAATAGTAAGTGACGCCATCGAATGTTGAAGCGATTTGAGGGTTGCCTTTTTCCCATTTCCGCTTGGCGATGATGCAAACAGGGCAGTAGCCGCTTAGTCCGATGCGAGCTGGTGCCGCAGACTTGTGATGCATTCCCGAAGCCATTGGCACATGAGGATGTGTTCCACTTTGAGCCATCGTCTGTGGCGTCAGGATGGCACAGGTGACAACTGCAGCTGCAGTTGTTGTGAAAAGTCGTCGCTGTAGATTGTTGATTTTCATCTCGGAAGCCTTTGTGTTCGGACCGTATGTCAGTTTATTGCAAATGAGTTTTTGTTGTGTCAGCCAGTTTTGTGTGGCTGAATATGTCTATGAGGCAAACCGGGCACTGAGCCTTACGCATTTCACTAAAAATTTCTGCCGTTCTTTTGCCTCCGGTCCGGAACTTTGATTCCACTCGGAAAGAAACAGGCTCACAGCGAGTCGCAGCTTTCGTGCGGGACTGAATAAAAATAGATCTCGCCAGTGAATGACGCGTAGCTTTGGTGCGATGGATCACATTTCCACGCGAACGAATAGGTCTCGCTGTACCGTCCTGACCGGGGCAAAGTGGTAGGTGAACCAGGCGGCTTACATTATTGAGTCGAAAGTCGACTCAAAATCGTGCGAAGCAGACATCACTAATGATCTGTGAGCTAACGCCCATGGAACCCAGGTGGACTGTTATTGAGTCGCTTATTCTTCGCACCAAAACCAGGCCCCTTTTATTTGCTCCGCCCCACCGACCGCTGAGAATGTTGTTCCGGAATTCTGTGAAACATTGCCCGACGATCGCGGAGCACCCGATGAGGCAATGACCGAAGAAGGCGAGCTTCACGTTCGTCGGTGTGCGGTGAGGAACTCAAAGTGTTCGCAAAAGTTCAAAGGACGAATCGGCGGGACATTTTTTCAGGGATGCGTACCCCGCGTGGTATACGTTTCGAGATCCGCCCCGATAACGACATTCGCATTCCACCGAAAGCAACAGTTTTTCGTTTCGACATCAGAGCCAACGTCATTCGTGCTGCGACTTTTCGTCTTTCGAATGATTCGCCGTCCACTTAATAACCGGCCGGATAAATTCCATCATCACGGCTCCAACAATCGTGCCGCCCGACATCAACACCAGGGAGCTTGCAGCGGACAGCCTTTGGTATAGAATCATCGCATCGACGGATATCAACGACGCCATTGGTATCGCAAGGCACCACGATCAACGGCTAACCAACTTTTAGTGAATCGCTGATTCAATCCCGACCCGCTCACGAAGCGGAAACGTTCAACGCACGATCTATGAGTCCGCATCCCTGCGGCCGCATAGATCGCAATTCGTTATGCAACAATTAGTGAGCACAGACCACACAATCTTTGAGCGTTTTCTTCAGCCAAGTGAAAGAGCCGCTGCTACAATCGAGCTGGTCACACAAGGGGCGGCTGCACTGCCGATCCTTCAGTCGCTGCTGAGCGGCGAAGCTACCAACAGTTGGGGCGTGCCGTACCGCAAACTCGGCGTCCCAGTGGACTGTGCTCTTGTCGCTATCCAACGGCTCGGTCCAATTGCCCTTCCCCTCGAAGCGTACGTCAAACACGAAATCGAAAATGGACATAGCTACGCCGCCGATGCGTTAACCGCAATTCACGCGTTGTGATTTATGTCAAACTCGTACCGAATGCAGCATTGTCGCCTGACTTCGATGTAACTGATTCTTTTCACGTTTACTGGAATGAATCCAGTCGTCCCTCCGCTCGCAGAATTGCATTCGTTGCCGTTTCCAGGAAACTGTACTGTGGCGACTATCCCAAACACCAACACGTGGCGTTGTAAACAATTGAGAGTTTGACTTTGGGTGGTCGCTGATGGCGGGTTCTTTTGGCAATAACTACAACTGAATGGAACTCCCGCGATCGCTTCCCGAAGCAGGTCAATAATTTCAAGAGCAGTACATTCCATGAAGGCAACGAGTTTGGGATTTCTGCCAGTCGGTGCTGAATTCGCGTGTATTCGTGTCCATTCGCGGTTAAACAAAACGAAGCCGAAGCAAGCCAAATCACATCAACTAGTATTTTCTTTGCCTCCTTTCCTCGGGGCGGAAAACCGCACAAACGATTTGACAAACTGTATGTAGGCCTTCGGCAGCGATGATGGCGTGTTGGGACAAAGCTGGGAAACTTCGTCGCAGTTTTCGGTTGGAACCAGAGTTCGTTGGTACGGCTTTGGGTTTAGGTGTCCGCCACAACTACGTTGTTGTTTGACGCTCTCTTCCTCACCGCAACTTCTTTGCATCTCTGTTGCGGCTACTGACAGATCAGAATCATTCATACTGCGGCGCAACGGTTTGAATTCGGCACGAAGCCCTTTCACTTCCGCCTGCAACGTCTCGATCGGCATGCACAAGCAAACGATTGATCGCCTGTGCCGAGTAACGATTTCTTCGCTGGGCTCTTCAACTATTCACGTGTTGTGAAGTGCATAAGCAACCTGGACCAAATTCGTTTATTCGTCTGCCTTTGGCGACTTTTTCTTTGCAGCAGCCTCCGCCTCTTTCCGTGCTTTAATTTGCCATGCGGACAGTTCTCTAAGCTCAGGCATGGTGCCTTCTTTCACTAATTTTGCGAAACGCTTAAAAGCGTTGATCTGGATTTCGCTGGTCCCTTTTTTGTGTCTGTTGGCGGCTTCTATACCTTTCTCGGCGGCGATGTTGGCGTTTTCCTTGTCACCGATACGCCAGTAAAGAGTAGCTAGATTTGCGAAGTGGTTGGGGCCAATCGCTGCTCCTCCGTCTTCAATGTACTCGGAATATCGAACAGTAAAGACTTTGATAAAGCTCGCCGAATAGGCGCCAGCTTTGCTGCGAGCAATCCAGTTGCTCGTCATCGCAAGGAAAGAGTTCCTGGCACTGCTCTTTGGCATTTCAGTAAGAGCCGCCACTGCGGCCGGCCAATTTTCCTGTGCCATCAGCAACTCAAGTTTCCATACCGACATCTTGGGGTGTCCGGGATCAAGTGCCTCCACTTCCTCGATTTTGGCCGCCATCGCTTTCGCATTCTTGCTGCGTTTGGCGCGATAGATTTCTGATGAGAGCTTATCCGTTTTTTCGGCAGCATCACTGGCTGCCTTGATTATCGCAGCGGCCTGTTTTGCGCCTTCATCGCCAGAGAGCATTAATTCGACCAAAGAATCTGTCAGCCGTACAGCTTCGGTTTCCAGTAGTAGTTTTCCGTTTCTCACGACGAACGCATGTGGGATAGATTCCACTCCTGCTGCATCCAGCCACTCAGTTTCGAAAGCTGATCCGCCGGTAAAGGAGACCGGATAGGACATGCCCTCGCCTTTTGCCTTAACGTACTTCTCAACTTTTTCACGGTCGTCCTCCAAACTGTTCATGCCATGAACTCGCAACCCTTTGTCATAGTATTTTCTGTGTAGTTCATTCACATGTGGAATCAGCGCGACGCAGGGACCGCACCAGGTCGCCCAGCACTCAAACACATAGACCTTTCCCGGTTCGAAAGTCTTCGGTGGCTCGCCCTGGATCCAGTCGGCTTTTGTAATTGCGGAAAGGCTGACTTCAGAACCCGGCACGAGCGTGGGGCTGGAGTTTTCTTTTTCAGCAACCGCCGTGGTTGCCGCAACCATACAGGCGACAATGAATGTCAAACCTCGCAGGCTAAGACGACCCAAATGTGAGGGAAGGTCTGAGCGATTGAGAATTGAAAAAGTCACCATAGTGATTACCTGTCATTTCGGTTTGAATTGAACTGCGATCGCACCTGAGTGTGATTGGGGTGGTGTTTCGGAGTTCGAAAGTTCGGCCTTTGATAAGACCATGTGGCTGAAGAATCAACTCGGACAGCTCATTTTATTAGGTCGTGGACTTCAAATTCTGGCGATAACCATTGTCAATCAGACGGATCACATGAGAGCCTGCTGAAAAGACTGATGCAGGGGCAGATTACAGAGCAGGGTCACGCGCCGATAACAGGGATTGGGGGCCGCTATGTGAGGCGTCCGAAATTCGCATGGGCAGTCTTTGAAGACGGAAAATCGACAGAGCGATCGTTCTCTCGTCAGCGTTGGACTGTTTTTTGACAGGATTTACAG
>CAYZYB010000170.1:0-8113 GCA_964481505.1 uncultured Planctomycetaceae bacterium
GAAGTGCATTGGGTGAGTATTTTGTACCAGCAGCCTTTGGGGCAGAGCTTTTGGGAGATGAGTTTCCCGGCATCATTGCAGGAAGGTTTACATCCCAAACAGATCTGTCATCAGAAGAACTACGGGTTTTGCGAACATGCCGATTCGAACCACGGCCTGCTGAGCGATTCTGGATTTTTTTCCGAGTGAGCTCCACCTCCGCGTTACGGACGACAGGCATAGCTGCAGCGGCTGGTGGTTGAGACGTCGCCGATGTTTGCATCAGTTTTGTCGTACGAGTAGCCGAGGTCGCGGGACTATTCGTGTGAGTGTGCGTTTCGCCAGGAAGATGAATTCTACCGCAGTGTTTGCAAACTGGACCGTCCCCGGGGACCACTCCAGCAGTTGGCTCGACGTCTGCCAGCTTGAAGCGATACACGTTTTCGAAACCGACAGGCAACGGTGGGGCTGAAAAGGTAATAGGCGAAGCGGTGGGCTCTGGTGTTGTGGCGTCAACGACTTCTACCTCCGGAACAGTCGACAAGTTTGCCAGGGGTACCGGTTCCAATGGTGTCGGCAATAGCCTGGCTGATGAAACCGGTTCAGCAGCTTCTACGTCATTTGCCCGACTTGATAATTCAGGTGAGTCCGCCAATTCACGTGTCTGAGGTGTCGCAGCATTTGCCTCCGGCAACGAGATTTGGATCTCATCAGCAAGTTCCTCACCCGAAGAATTCGAACTGATTAGATGTGTAACATCAGGCGACGGCGGCAACAAAAGTGTTTGTGGGAGGACTGCCTCGGAATCATCCATCGGAGCCGGAAAGAACTGGTCAGCTTCAGGAGGCGAACGTTCCGGCAGCGGCTCTGGCGTGAATTCGAGCGATGGTTTGAGAGTTGATTCGTTGGTGAAAACTCGAGGTTCAGCCCGATTCTGCCGTTCGACTGGCAGAGGGACTGCATCTGTGTCCGAATACGCAGCACTCGGCAACTCCGCGATTCGGGTTGGTGGAGGCAGTTGCGGCGCGGTTGGCTTTTGCAGCCTGCTGATTTGCTCCAGTTGCTTTTCCATCATTCGTTCGTACGAATCAAGGACCTGCACGGCAACTTCCGCTCGATCAGCCTGCTTCGTCATCTCTTGCAGCCCAACCTGCGTTTGGCTTTGAAACTGATCAAAGGATGCCGCAAGTTTTTCCAGGCTGGCTTCCAGACGCACAATTTTTTCGTCCGGCTGTTTCCTGGTTTCGCGATGCTGCCGATTGCGTTGACGTTTTTCGGCAGCAAGCTTCTTCTGAGCCGCCTGTTCTGCCAACGCGACCTGACGCTTCTGTTCTTCAGCTCGATCAATACGCGTCGAAATGTCTCGAATCTGTTCAGCGATCGCGGAGCTATCGAAGTTGACCGTTACCGTAGCATAGACTGTGCCGGACGGAATCTGTGAAGGTGCATATGTCTGAGCTGCGTTGTTGGTTTGTCGAAAAGCGTCACCGGCGGCCGTGAGAGTCTGTTGTCTGTTGTTGGGTTGGTATCCGGCAGCACTTTGCGCAGGTGCAGGTGCAACGAAGGGAAGTGAGTCGCCGAATTCCTGCGCCGGGGCAACTGCAGATGGCTCAGGCACGTTGATCCGGCTTTGTGTCGCCAAATATCCGGCGGACTCAGAATCGTGGGCGATTCGTCGTTCACGAATCGCCGGCGGGATCGGACCCGCAACGGCATCGAAATGCTCAAGCGTCTTACGACCGTCAGCAAGTGATGGGTAGAACTCAGAAAACTTGTCTGCTTTGTTTGGTTGACCGGTCGCGTCATCTTTTTCAGCTTTTTGACGTGTTGCTGCAAGGGAATTTCGCTGCAACAGTGGCGCAACGACAGTCACCCCCAAAGCACCACAAATGACGGTCGCAGTCAGCAGTAAAATTCCGCCGGTCTGAAAATCCGAAGACGTATTCATAAGAACACCAGGCAAAGAAACTGTTTTGAATCAGTTTGAGGGCGGCCACTGCGCACAGTAACGCCCGTTGATGTTCATCGGTTGGCAGTAGACTCTGCCCACACAGAATATTCAGAATAACCGGAAGAGTTGATGCACATCCCCCCGGCCACCTAAGCTTCCAGGTGACACTGTGAAAGCACCGTTTGCAGAGCGGTTAGTGTCTGACGGTGTTGTGAACCAGCGCGGCTGTTCTGTACACAACCTTGCGAGAGCGCCGTCTTCATATTCTGTGACAATGCAAAATCTGCGCATAAAAAAAGCAGCACGACAAGGTCCCCTCAAAGCTCCCAGCTTTCCTTGACGTGCTGCTATTCTCAATGTCTCGTGTTGCGATTCACCGTGTTTCGCGTTGTTTCGCGGTTCGTTTTCAGTGAACACCGGAAACATAGGTCGGGGAAAACGACGGTCAAACGCTCTCTTCGAAATCTTCGCCATTGCGGCAAATTACCTAAATTACGTGAGCGGTAAAAACGGCACGAACAGCAGAATTGGAGCAAAGTTCTTAGTCGTCGCAGACCGATACCGACCACAGCAGACCGTGTTTTCACATGGTCGGTTGGGTAATCGACGCCTGTCATTGTCTGCCTGAGGTTCCGGATTTGTGCCGGACACCATTTTCCAGGCGTCGATCGTCTTCCGACAATTTTTAAGGGTCCGGTTCGCATGCTTAGTTCGAACCTGTTCCGCTGCCTGACAATCCTCCTTGTTGCCGTTTCATCATGCGGGACCGCTCTTGCGGGCCCACCTGGTTATTGGCAAGCGCCGGGAATGCATATTCCCCGGTCCAGCTATCAGGCGCCGATCATCGATTACTACAACGGTGACAAACCCAAACTCTGGGATGACCAGCAGCCAATCGAACATCTCATGGGCGAGCTCGGTAAACGCAGCTGGATGCGCTTTGAGTACCTCCATTGGACGTTTGCTCGCCCTGGCAGCAATTCAATTGGTGCTCCCGTCTTGAATCTGACGGATCCGCTTCAAGTCGTCGACAATCTTGACAACGGTGCTGACGCCGGGATCGGTGTCATTCCTGGACTGGGCGATTTGGCACTCGAGGACAGCCCCGGCGTTCGCGGAACATGGGGGCTTGATCTCAAGAACGCCGAATTCGAGCTCGAGTTCTTTGGCACAGGGGATACGCGGGACTCATTCTCACGCGACAACCTGTCGGACTTTCGTCCACCCACGATTGATCCGCTCACACTGCTGCCGGTCGAAACTACGATTGGTACAGTGGAACGTCCGAACGTGGTCTTACCACTCACAACAAATGGATCTCCTCAGGAAGCGGCCACTGCAAACTACTTAATTTTCGACGATAGCTTTTCAGCATCGATTGAAAGTCGAATGTGGGGAGCAGAGGCCACGATACTGACAAAGTCCTATGTTCCATACCACGGATTTGGGTGGCAATGGCTGGGCGGCTTCCGCTATCTGTCTTATGAAGAAGACTTCAATATTTCCGGGACCATCGGTGACGACCTGGCAACACCAGAGATGCCGCAAATTGGCGGTCGTACGACGAACAACCTGTACGGTCCTCAATTTGGTGCTCGAGCATCCATCAAGAATCGTTGGTTTACTTTGAGTGCCACTCCCCGAGTCGCATTCACGCTGAACAACTTCTCAGCAAGGACACAGAGTTCAACAGCAGAATCCGCCTTCGTTCGCACAACAGTTGGCGACGAAGATGATGTCGAATTCACGCCAATCGTACAACTGAGTTTCAAAGGAGAGATTCATGTCACTCCTAACTTCTCGCTGTTCGGTGGCTATGATTTCATGTGGATTTATCGTCTGACTCGGCCGTTCGACAACATCACTTACGATAGTGCTCTCGGAGATGTTCGTGCTTTCGATACGATTATCGGCCAGAGGGTCGATCACGAATCATTCTATGCTCGCGGTCTGACTATCGGTTGTGTGCTTCGATACTAATCGTGACCGCACAGAACAGCCTCGTAGAGATCGACCAGCTGAAGCCCTGAAGTTATCCACGTTCG
Source organism: uncultured Planctomycetaceae bacterium (assembly GCA_964481505.1). Classification (GTDB taxonomy): domain Bacteria; phylum Planctomycetota; class Planctomycetia; order Planctomycetales; family Planctomycetaceae; genus Fuerstiella. The sequence goes on from CAYZYB010000170.1 coordinate 3,976, forward strand.
TGATGTACTGAGGCTCGCAAGCCGAACCTTTCATTAGGCCGGGTTGTCCGTTCTCTGGAACGATCTGCAGCCATCACACAAAGTTCTCAAAAAACTCCAAACGCGAGACTTGATCGCCGGCGAATCACCACAGTATCGTTTGCAGACTTCAAAAGCCGCCGTAGCTCAGTTGGCAGAGCGATGCTTTCGTAAAGCATAGGTCATCGGTTCAAATCCGATCGGCGGCTCTGGTTTTTTCTGTGACAGATGGTTCTGCTTTGGTAAATCCTTACGAACCACCGGTCGAATCGACCGTTCGGCATCAGCAGACGGACAGTCCATTCTTCGGCTGGCCAGTTGCCGCTGCTGCAGTGCTGCTCGGTTTGCTCACAGGTTCAATTTTTGTGACGGCGGTGCTGACCGGTCAGCCGGTCACAGCCACGATCGCCATTCTTGGGGTTTCGATTTCCGCTGGCTTCCTGCTTGTTGGCATTGGATCTTTCAAACGAAGCCGCAAGGTCTTTCATTCTGGATTCGCTTTCTTTTTTGTGTGGGTGAGTTGCCTGTTGAAGTTGTGGCTTTCCAGTTGAGTTCTGCCGACTGTCTTCCTCGTCTTAATCAAAGACCCCGTGCAGGTGCCATGTGTCGCTTGTGATGTCCAGGTAGATCCAGAACGTGGATCCGGACTGTACCGTGACACGGTAGTAGTCTCGGTGAACGGGAGAATCGTTCCACCAGTCTGTCTGGATACGTTCTGGTCCGTTGATGTCGGTGACTGCGTGCGTCATGCCGTTCCACCGAATTCCTGCTGTCAGCGGATTCGCTCCGGAGCCACCAAGGGGCGCTGCTTCTGCCAGCAATCGCAGCGGAAGGTTGTATGCGGACCGTTTCTCCGGCTGCGGCGTCTCGGGCGTCACCAGCTCGCTCAGTCGATCACCAATATTGCCGATCGTAGCCTCCGCGCTGCCTTCAATGAGGGGACGCAGCAGGATTGAGTGCTCCGGCACCGGGTTTGTTGTGAATTCCGCCGTCAATAAGCTTTGACGTCCCAGCCGATTGCTGATGCGGTTGACCACAGATGCCAGTTCCTCTGTTGGCTCGATGTGTTCTGACGGGCTAAACAGATCCTGCTGCCGAGCGATCGGCAATGGAGCCACAGTGGCTCGCAGCGTCACCGACAATGTTGGTGGAACCCGCAGGAACTCCAAACGCAGCAGCAGCACTTCCAGCAACTCGTTAGCCGATTGCAGCGGCTTGACGACTTCTGCGATCAGCGGCACCACACTACCCTCTTCGGGCTTCAGGCGACATGTGAGCCGAATGGCGCCCACGCAGCGACGTTGTAGTTGTTCTGCGATGTCATCGACTAAATATTCAAGAACCTGCTGAATTTCGCCGGTATTGCTGACCGGAAACTCCGACACCCATGTCGCCGCAACTGGGTCGGCTTCGGGAATCGAAGCAATGAGTTCGTCATCAGTGCCGCAAATTTGCTGCAGACGACGGACAGCAGCGGCAGAAAGCCTGGCGGGCAAATCCTCGATTGGAAGCTGAAACAGCTGCTTCAGATTCAGAATCCCCAGCTGAGACAGCACGTTAATATCTGAGATCGGAATGCGTGCCGCAGCGACCGGAAGTTTGTGCAGCCACACCTCGGCCTGTTGCGGCGGAATCACAATCACAGGCAGATCCCATTCCGGTTTCGAATGTCTCCTTCGTTTGTGGAGGGAAGCTCCGGCAGCGGCCAGCAGAGTATGTCCTTCGACGTGAGAAAACGCCCACGCCGTTGCAACAGAATCGCTAATCGATACGCGACACTCAAGTCGATGCTGCTGCAGCCGCTTAAGCAACTGTTCTGCCAAGGCCGCTTCGCCGCCAAACAGTGGGGCGCAACCTGTGATGTCCAGCAGCAACGAATCAGACACAGGAGATTCATCGATGCCAATGATCGGAGCGAAGCGACGTACAAGTTCTGCGATTGCTTTGAGATCTCGCTGGTCAGCAGACGGGGTCCATTCGACAAAGGAAGCTTCTTCTACAGCAAATTTCGGATTCGGACCACGCTCAGAGTGCTTTGCCTTTCTGGCTGTTGTTGAAGTGGGGGCCAGCATGCTGCGTGCTTCGGCCAGAGGCATTCCCGGACGAATGCCAGCCGCCCATGCTGCGTCCGACACAAAAACAATTGTTGGACCACTGCGCGCCACAGGAAATAATTCACGAACGAATTTTAGATCCGTGTTGTTGATGTCGCGTTTCGATTTTTTTTCTGCAGCGATTGGCAGTGGCGTATGGATGGCGACCTGCAGTGATGGCTTAGTGTGTTGCGACTGCTGCCGGCGCAGGTAGCACTGAATCGGCCAGTTCAGCAGCTTCAAACACATCACCCGTTTCATGATTATAGTCCAGCAGAACTTTGCCGTGACGTTGTACGGAATTTTTTGAACGAACAAGTCGAACTGAAATTCGTGACCGCTCTTCTGATTGTACATGAAATCGCAGGTCTGCCCACGATGTCTGCCGAAGAGCAGATTTCGGACGCATCAGAAAAACGGTGACGCCGCTTCTTTCTACAGCCAACTGCAACCGTCGTTGCGCGGTCGCCGATAGCCGATCGACCCACATCATCACGATTCGAACGCCCGCACAGCGAGCAAGCTGTTCCAGAGTCCACAGCGCATCGGATCGTTGAGCCTGAGAGAGACTTCCGCCAGTCATACGGCCGTCTGAGGACGCGATGAAATCCTGACAGGGGCGGACCAGCAGCAGACGAGACAGCGGGATTCCGGAATGTGGCAGCGACATCACGTGGAATTCGTTGTAGGGGTCAACAACGGCCAGTGTTCCCGGAGACTCAAGAAAGCCAGCTGCACACTGCAGCGCTACTGTTGTCGAACGCAGGCCACACGCATCACTCAGCCACTCAATCACAGCACCAGACGGGAGTCCGGCTTGCGGCAGCAATCGATCAAGGCCGGGAAAACCACTGCTTACAATGGTTTGGGTGGTATGAGTGACCTGGCAACGCAGCAACTCACGGCGCAGGGATTCAATAACCTGATTGGATGCGGGGACTGCTGACATGAGAAGCACTGGCCTGATGTGAACACATCAATCATCCAACAGCACCACCACCAGTTGTGTGATGTTCCGAATCATGTTGTCGGAATACCAAACAGTCTGAAGAGTGCATGCACCTTGATTGTGTGCAGCGCGGAGCAGCTTCCCTGCCATGAAGAGACAGAATCAACCGAGTGCGCCTGACAGTCCCTCTGATCGGCGTACTCGCGGTTGGCCTTTTAAGAAAGTTGACACAAACAGTCAACTTAAGAAATACGAGCCGGATGAATCTATCTGCACCGACACTCAAGGAGACCCTGGATCTGGTGGCTACTCAGAAAGACTCAAGCAAAATAGCGTGTTGGGGAATTTGGAAAAAGTTTCCAACTGACAATCATTTCCAAACTCAACCAATGACAGCTAAGGGGTTCACTAAAAGCACCCATGCTCAGATTAACACCTAATAGTTATTCTTTTTTCGCCAGCGCAAAAAAAACGATCGACAGCGTAAACGCCATCGATCGCTTTTGTAGCAATGCAATTTCAAAATCGAAATTACTTCTTCTTCTTAGCGGCCTTCTTCTTCTTAGGAGCGGCCTTCTTCTTAGCTTTTTTCTTGGCGACCTTTTTCTTGGCTGCCTTCTTCTTGACTTTCTTCTTAGCTACTTTTTTCTTGGCCTTCTTCTTAGCAGCTTTTTTCTTAGCGGCTTTTTTCTTTGGAGCAGCTTTCTTCTTAGCTGTCTTCTTCTTAGCAGCTTTTCTTTTCGGAGCAGCCTTCTTCTTAGCTGTCTTCTTCTTCTTCTTAGCCACAGATTCCTCCTTAAACGAGAGAACAACAAAGCGGCCGACTTACCACAGTCACCGGGCTTCTAAAAGCACGGGCAAGATCAACCACAGTCAAAAATTTCATCACACCACAAGGTCATGATGAGTAGACTCTTTCATGTCTTGCACTGTCTGAAAGTTGTGAGGAACACATCATTCAGACGGCACTTAATCCACAACAGAATCCACTGTCTTCGTAACGGGCGGAATCGTATTTAATGTGCCAGAATGTGCAATAGTGTTCTGCACTGTCAGAACGCCCGATTGAAAAGTTTTT
>CAYZYB010000171.1:0-8021 GCA_964481505.1 uncultured Planctomycetaceae bacterium
CCGCTGAGGTACTCTTCCAGTCGATTGTGCCAGCGACCGATTCATGGAAACCGTCCGGAAAGAATTCCACGGACTGACCTGGCGTGACAAACCCTGCTTCCTCCAGCGGGATGTTCAGCAACATCCACATCTGGCTGGTGTCAGCCACGGTGAACAGGACTTTCTGTGTATCGATGACCTCACCAGCAACGATATCCCGAGCGACAATGATTCCCGACTGCGATGCCATCACCGGCAACAAATTGCTCGTCGTCGTCGCCGCATCAAGCCGATCAGACACGTCGCCGGGCAGGCCGAGAAACTGTACCGATTCGGCGAGTTGTTGCTCAGTCAACTGTTGCACCTGTTCCAGCGGCAGCGGCAATCCCAGATTCACCAGCGACTGGTGAGCCTTGCGGACACGAATCCACGCGGTGCGAACTGCGATCTCCGCGTCCAGCAGCCTGGATTTTGCCACGCCACCACTATTTGCCAGCGGCTGCAGTCGTTCGACCGTTGCCGTGTTGAACTGCCAGTCCGCCAGGGCTTGTTGCAGTTCCGCTTTCGCACGTCCCACGTCGGCTGCATCGATCAACGCGAGAAGTTCGCCCTTCTCAACTTCGTCGCCGATTTGTTTTTCCACTCGCCACACCGATCCCCCGGCTTTCGCCGCGAGTCTGGCGATTCGCGTTTCGTCATATCGGATCTCGCCGGTTGCCCGCACGGATTCCAGAATGGGCTTGCGCAGCACCGGTTCCACATCAACACCGGCCTTCGTCGCCGCTTCCTTTGTAGCAAACTGAATTCTGCGACCTGGGTTGTTGCACGCGAAGTTGTTTTCAGCGCGTGGTCTCAGGTTCAACGCTCGTTCGGCTCGGTCGATATCTCGCTGCTCGATCTCCGGCGTTTCCTTCAGTTCGGCAACGTCCGGATGGTGCAGAGGACACTCGTGAATGCCGTGAACTTTGCACCAGCCGTGTAATTCGCGCGGCGGATACTCGTCCGGATTGCATTCCACGCACATCGATTCCGGCACGCCGTGTTCTTCGCACCAGTCGTCGGGAACATCAGCGGCGTGGCCTGTGACTTCCGAGAAACTCGGCAAGGCCCAGCCAGAATGATGTCCCCACCACGCGACCCCGCCAAGAGCGGCCAGCAGCGCAAGAGTTGGCAATGTTTGCAGCAGATAAGCCGCAAGTCTTCGGGGCAAAGCTGCGGAAGTCTGAGATTCCGCAACAGGCGGAGTATCAGGTTGTTGACGCTGACCGTCAGCGGTCGGCGCATTAGTCGCCGGGACGGATTCGGTCTGTGAACTCATGGTGGGACACCTGTGAATGATGAGCCAACGCGCACCGATGCAGGATGGGCGCAAAGCGAAATCAGAGGTCGGCCTCACAGCAGGATCGCCAGCGATTCAAGCTGGAATCAGAGGAATAAGTGGCCTGCTGCAAGCGGTTCGCGTCTACAGCAGCCAGCATTCCGTCAACGTGCAGACGGATCTTCCCCGCGACATCGAGGGCGAAAGCAAACTCAGGCCGAACGGCGAATTTGCAGCGGCCAGTTGCAGCTGCACGGGCGAATTCGCCCCATCCAACCAAGTGTCGTTGAGGCCAAACAAGGCCAGTTCAGGGCACTTCGCATTTTCAGGTTGAACGGCACCCGCACAGAAGCAATTGCACGAGCCACAACCTGTGGGACAGTCGTCAGAACCACGTGGTTCCGGACATTCTGCAGGTGACTCCTGATGACAACATTGGCAACCCGAAGCCGCAACGACAGTCTCTCCGGACAAATCCCCCTTGCACTCATCACACCCAAGGTAGGGACAAACAAGTACCTGAAGAATCATCAGCAGGGAAAGTACTGAACGAAGTGTCACGAGGACTCGGTTCCAATCGAATGCGAATGAGTATCACTGGAAACAGCATTCGAACGATAGCGTATGACAGGTGGCTGAGGAAGCACAAATCTCTCAATCGCAGGATTCATCGAGCCAATTTGCTGCTGGCAGAAGTTGCCGATTGCCCGTCGTTCGCTTCGTACCGATTGTCTCGGTCAGGAGATCCGTGTCGCCCGATGTCGGTTTGAACCGTGATTTTCGAGTGTAACGATCTCTACGTTTCGGACATGAACCGTGGTTGTGACGAAAGGATTTGCAGGGACAGGCAAGGAAGCCAACAACCATGAAACGGATAAACCTGATCGCGGCCCTCATGGTCGTGTGCATCACCGCTGGCTGCAGTCAGAATCGGTGGCAGGTGCGCGATTCGTCGTCGACCGATCACTATCAGCCCCCGGTATCGCTTGCAGATTCCACGATTGTATCGCCTGTCGATTTGGATGTGTCGGATTCGACACCCACGTCTGCCGTACCGGTCGAAGACCAGACTCCTTATATCAGTCTGGTTTCGGCAACCGATGATCCGGCGGACGAAAACGCAACATCGACTGCGGAACCGCAAGCCGTTCACTCTGTTCCGGCAGGCATGTCACTGGCTGACTTCGAATCGCTGGCGTACTCCAACAACCCTTCCATTCGTGAATTGGCCGCGACGACTCAAAAGGCGGCAGGCTTCCGCAATCAGGTCAGCCTGAAAGCCAATCCGATCGTCGGATACCAGGCAACGCAGCTGGCCGATCGCAACACGGACCAACACGTTGCCTTCGTGGAACAGGAATTCGTCACCGGCGGCAAGCTGGAACTGAATCGTCGCGTCCTGAACGAAGCCGTTCGCGTCCAGTTGTTGGAACTGGAAGCCCAAAAACTGCGAGTCGCCACCGACATTCGCGTGAAATTCTACGAAGCTCTGGCCGCTCAGCGACGCATTCAGTTGATCAGCGAATTCCAGTCAGTGACGACCAAAGGGATTGAGGTGGCAGAATCTCGCATCGAAGCCGGCGAAGGCACTCGAATTGACACGCTGCAGGCCACCGTTCAAAAGAACGAAGTTGATCTGGCGTTGCAACAGTCACAGATTCAGTTCGACGCCGCATGGCGAGGCCTCGTGGCACTGACCGGCACGTCTCACATGGAACCGACAACTCTGATCGGCGAACTTCCCCAGCAGATGGAAGTAAAGGACTGGGCGTATTTAAGCTCAACGATTGTGAACAGCAGCCCGGAATACAGTGCAGCTCAAACACGAGTAGCGCAGGCTCGTGCGGCATTGCAGCGACATGGCGTGCAGGCCACACCTAACATCACGGTTCAGTTTGGTGCGGGTGTCGACAACTCAACCAACAACGGCATGATGAATTTCCAGATCGGGGCCCCCATTCCTGTCTTCAACAAGAATCAGGGCAACATCTGTGCTGCACAAGCAGAATTCTGTCGAGCGTCCATCGAAGTGCAGCGAATTCAGAAGTCGATCGAAGCACGACTGGCCGAAGTGTCGCGAGACTATGACTCCGCTCTGGCTGCCGTTACCAAGTACGGCCAGGACATCCTGCCGAACGCTGCTGAATCGCTTAAACTTGCGGAACAGGCTTACGAAGCCGGTGAAACCAGCTTCGTCCAGGTGCTGGTGGCTCGACGCACATACTTCGATTCGAACCTGCAGTTCGTTCAGGCTCAGTCGCACCTTGCTCAAGCCAGTTCAAAGGTTGACGGCTACGTACTGACCGGCGGACTTGATGCCGTGCCGGATCACAGCGGTGACGACAGTTTGCGAGGACTGACGTTCAGTCAGCAGTAGGCGCGGCAACTGAACGCACGCTTGGCGTGACGATTGGTTCTTACTGCTCGACTGAATCGTATCCAACCTTCCGGGCCGATGTCTCGACCGTCGACAAAGTCAGCCACATTGTTATGACTGACTCGTTCCGGCAAGCGTGAGCAGGTTTCACAATCGTTCGCCGTCGTCAGACATCGCCGCACGACGATCTTCATCATGGAACCGTGCCTTCTTCGAATCATTCACCGGACGTCTGCGTGCCATTCGCTGGCCGGCGGACATCACACGGTACAGGGAAGTTGGCTATGACAGGGATGGAACCCTCAGATACACGCTATGGAGATCGTTCGCCGCGCAAGTGGCATGCGGCAGTGACAGGAGTCCGGCAGCTTCTGCTTCTGCTGGTGCTGATGTTGTCGGGCTGCGCGACATCTCGAACGAATGAATCCGTCCAGCTTCGCCATGATGTGGAACGGGCGGTTGCGGATGCCGATTCTCCAGGCGTACCGATCGCGCTGGCTTCGCATCAGACTGAAGAGCAGAGTGAACCTGCTGATGCAGAAGTCACAGTGGCTGATGATTCCAAGCCAGACACAGCAGGCGGCGAAGCTCCCGTTGGGATTCCTCTATCTGTCTCTACCCTGTTTGCAATTGATTCTCTGCCCGAGCTTGAATCGCATGCCGTCAACCAGAATCCGAAACTGAGACGGCTCGCTCAGCAGTACGAAGCAGCTCGAGCGAAAGTTGGTTACGTCGATGGGCTCCCTGATCCGAAACTGGGAGCCAATTTCTTTGTATCGCCGATCGAAACCGCCGCCGGATCTCAGCGAGCCAACCTGACGGTGTCGCAGATGCTTCCATGGATGGAGCGACTGGATGCTCAGAAGCAGCAGGCGTGTTTTGAAGCGATGGCCGCTCAGCAAATGGTTGCGGCAGAACGGTTGCGGATGATTGCTGACCTTCGCGAACTGTGGTTTCGGATCTATGTGCTCGACCGGCAGCTTGAGATCAGCGAAGCGAATCAACTGCTGATCAAAGATCTGATCGAAGTGGCAAATGCACGTGTCGCCACGGGCAAGGCAGCTCAGGGCGACGTTCTGGCGGGCACGCTGGAATACAGCCGAATCGAAGAGCAGCTTGTGTCAATGCGGCAGCAGCGGGAATCGACGGTCGCTCAACTGAATCGAGTCATCGGTCGCGCGGCCGACATCGCGGTCACCGTGCCGGAGACTCTGGAGGTGACTCTTCCGGAATGGGACCATGATCAGCTTCGACGGCTGTCCGCACAATACCAGCCCATGATTCAATCGGCTCGCATTAAAACCCAGGCGACGCGTTGGGGGATCGAAGTCGCGAGGTTGCAACGTCGACCGGACTTCTCAGTCAGTGCGTCGTGGTTTGAGATCGACAGCAACCGACCTCAGTCGGGTATCGTTGACGTTGGGCAGGACGCATGGTCGCTGGGAGCGTCGGTGTCGATTCCACTGTGGGAACGGAAATATGATGCCATCGAGAACGAGGCACGCTGGAAGCACGCGGCCGCTCACGCGGGAGTCGATGAGCTTCAGCAACAGTTTGATGCCCGCATTCTTGACCTGTGGCAGCAAGCCGTGGCGGCAAACGAGACGGCGGAACTGTATCAGGACACGATCCTTCCACAGGCTCAGGACACACTCGCAGCCGATCAGCAGTCCTACGCGACCGGCACCGTCGAATTCGACCGCGTCATCAAAGATGTCCGCAATCTGTTGACTCTGCAGGCAGGATACCACCGTGCGGTCGGGCAACTCGCGACCGCACTGGCACGCATCGAACAGGCGGTTGGCACACGACCGTAGCTGATTCGTCGCAGAATCTTTTGCTTCCACCAGAATTGATCTCGACTGATGTCACATTGTGGTGAACAATACTGCCATGCGTCGCTCAACCTCTCACATTCTGATCTGCCTGCTTACGACCGTGATGGTCGCCGTGCAGTGCGTTGCTCCGGCATCTGCGGGTTGCCGCTGTGCCGGGAATGCTGTGGAAAGCAACGCTGAGGCATCGTGTTGTGCTGAAACGACGACGGAAACCGTATTGTGCTGCGGAACGTCGGCATGCAAGTGCGGTGAGCAATGCGGCAATGGAAATTCGGACTGCGACTGCGATTGCGGTGAACGCCCTCAGAAGCCGGACCCTGCTCAGAAATCTGAATCGCCAGCCGAATCCCATGCGAAAGTACTGGCAAATGTCAGTCTCGACGAGTCAATCGTCGATGTCCTGAACGCGGCCGAGACATCAGCGATGTCTCGCAGCCAGTGTGTTCCGTCCAGTGCTTTGAACGTGCAGATTCTGCTCTGCACCTGGCAAACCTAGAGGTAGCGCAACACGCGACTTCGCGTCGCCGTAAACGCCTCTGTGGCCACTTCTTTTCGGCCACGATTCCAATTGGTTTGTCTCTCGCCGTTTAGCCGCCTCGCTGTGTCGTGCGCGGTCGACTCGGCGCTCCCCCTTCAATAAGGACGCACTCCTATGCGCTATCTCGCATGCGCCAGCCTTATGGCTGGACTGTTTGTCATCACTGGTTGTTCAGAATCTGGTTCGGCTCCCGCAGCCGTTGCGGTGGCTTCCAATTCCGTCTGTCCCATCATGGGCCATGACGTGACCGATGACGGTGGGCGAGTGGAATTCGACGGTAAGACGGTCGGCTTCTGTTGCTCCGGATGTATCGAAAAATGGAACGCTCTGTCCGCTGAAGACAAGGCGGAAAAGCTGAAGAACCCGCCCAGCGAAGAGGGGGATCACGGCGTTCACGATCACGACGAGCACGAGAACCATGAAGCTCATGGCGATCACGATCATGGCGACGAAGGGGAATCTGCCTGATCGAGTCACACTATGAGTGGTCAGCAGGGGCTGCCCTGATGGCACGGTTCCACGTTTGTCAGGCGTTCCTGTCTGACCGCTCACCTTTTCATTTTTGTTGCTGACTTTTCTCCCTGGGAGAATGACTCATGCCTTCAACTCGCACAAACTCAACCCGGCAGCGACTCAAAGCCGTTCTGGCGTACGTCGGGCTGCCGCTCATGTTCTTCGTTGCCGGGGCCGGACTGTTTTTTACGCTCGGGCTAATGCAGCGATTCGGCTGGATCTCAGCGGGCGGAGGCACCTCAACAGGTTCAGCGTCGGCTGCTGCTGACGTTGAATACATCTGCCCGATGATGTGCGTTCCTCCAGTGAAAGAACCCGGTCGCTGTCCGGTGTGTGCCATGGAACTGGTTCCTGCCACGGGAAATAGTGCTGGCGGAGATGAGCGGTCGATTATTGTCGATCCGGCGTCGCGGCGAGTTGCCAACATTCGAACGGTTTCGCTGAAAACAAGATCCGTCGATCGGACGATCCGCTCCGTAGGTGAATTGCAGTACGACGAAGGCAGTTTGAAGACGATCACCGCATATTCCGGTGGCCGTATCGAACGGTTGTTCGTTGATTATACGGGAGCTGTCGTTGAGAACGGCGACAGGCTGGCGTTTTTGTACTCTCCACAACTGCATGCGGCTCAGGTGGAATTTCTTCAGACGGCGAAGATGCAAACCGGAAGCTCGCGACTGCAGGCCGTCGCAGAAGCCAACCGATTGCTGCAACTGAATGCTCGCCAGAAACTGGTAGAGCTGGGCATGAGTGAAACGCAAATCGCGACGCTGGAACGCAACGGAAAACCAGACAGCCGTCTCGACATTCTCGCACCGCTGGCCGGCACGGTGATCAATCGCATGGTGTCTCAGGGGCAAACGGTCAAAGATGGCGAACCTCTGTTTCAATTGGCCGATCTTTCGTCCGTGTGGCTGATGCTGGAACTGTTTCCCCAGGACGCGGCTGCCGTCCGATACGGACAACGTGTTGACGCCACGCTGAAGTCGATCCCAGGAGAAACATTCTCAGGCAGAATTGCTTTTGTCGATCCGGACGTCGACCCGAAAACCCGAACCGTGAATGTTCGAGTCGTCATCGACAACAGCGACGGGCGACTGCGAATCGGTGACTACGCTCGCGCCGAAATCGTCGTGCCGGTCGGTGGTTCGGATCGGAAGCAAATTTATGACCCGGAACTGGCCAGCAAATGGATTAGCCCACGGCATCCCCACATCGTTTCCGACAATCCCGGCCAGTGTCCGTTGTGCGGAGACGACCTGGTTGCCGCGTCGAAACTGGGATTTACCAGCACGCCGCCGGCAGAATCCGAATCGCTGGTCGTGCCTCGAAACGCCGTGCTTCAGGCGGCGGGACACAGTGTGACTTATGTCGAAGAAGAGCCCGGCCGGTTTGCCATTCGCCGAGTTATCACGGGGCCGACCGTTGGTGATGAAATCGTGATCGAACAGGGTCTCG
>CAYZYB010000172.1:0-8014 GCA_964481505.1 uncultured Planctomycetaceae bacterium
GAATTCCCGAAGAAGACGCGATAGGTTGCATCGCTTTCGACGCTGTTCACACGTGCAGCGAATACGCCGTCATCGACAGTGGGTTCCAATTCGAAAGTGGCCGCGCCATCTTCAGTCGTTAATTCCAGGATAACGTCTGTCGGCAAAACTTTTCCGAAACGAGCAACGACGGTCAGAGCCGCACCGCGTTCGATTTCGATATCGCCTGGTTCAACGATCAATTCTGCCTGGCCGATGGTTTCGAGAGGAGCGCCGATTTCGCCGTCTGCCAGCATCGATTCTGACACAACAACTTCGCGCCCCCAACGCCCTGCAGCCACGACGCCCGTGATCAGGAAGCCAAATGCGAGAAAACTGAGAATCGACCACAGCAACATCTGTCGTCGAGGGATCACCGAGCGCCAGTCAGACTTTCTGGCCAGTTGATCAGCTTCGTCAATCACCCACTCATTCATCACAGAGGGCTGGCGCTGCGTTTTAGACGCTTCGTCGGCGCGAACTGCCGTCAGGACGGTGTCGTTGAGTTCAGGTCGATTCTTTTCTACCAGGCGAGCTGTTTCGATCGCTGTTGGAGCGGGCACCTTCCATCGTGCCATTGCCAGTCCGACGATCGTCACACCCAACAGCACCAGCATAGTCGTGGAAATAAATCCCTGAAGCTGCGGCAACGTCATTGCCAGCACAATTGCCGGAACCAACAAAAGCACCCAGCACAACGCCTGACGACGCAGGACGCGAAGTTTGTAAAGTCGGCGGCCGACTGCGATCAGACTGCGTTCCAGAACTGTTCCGGTCATGACGTTATCTTTCCGATTCAGTCCCAGCGGGACGGCATTCGGTTAGCCCTGAGCGAAAGCTCAAGGAAAATGAATAAAGGTCTTACAAGCCTCAAAGGGGCGGCATTGGCCAATGCTACTCACGCCAATGTCGTCCCTTCGGGACTTGTCAAATGCATGTCACAATCTCGCCGAGCTACCTCGGCTCAAGTCTTCAAAGCCAAAAATCAACAAGACCCGTTTAAGCGATTGCTTCGCCAACTTGCCTTCGTTCGATCGCGGAAGCCCACAGGGATTCCACAATCAAACATCCTAAACCTGCCAGCAGCAGCCAGCGCCACCACTTTTGTTTCTTCTCAAGTTCACTGGCACTCAACTGACCGAGGTCGGTTTCTTCGTCTGTGCGGGCATTCGTTTCCAATTGTCCGTCAACTTCCGTTTCGACGCCAATACCAAGTACCTGTAACTGCCCGACAGGCAGCATTTCTGTGCGAGATTCCGCGGCCGCCAGCCCTGCGATCAGAGAAACGGAGTATTCACCTTCCTCATTCACACCGGTCACCGTGTAACGGCCAGGTTGCTTCAAAGTAAAAGTCGCAGCCTGAACGTCTACAGTATCTTTGTCTTCAGCCGCTTCCGCAGCAGAAAGCGATTCGCCGTTTGGCAACTTAATTGACCACTCCTTCGATGACACAACTTCCCCGGGACGAATGATGTCTCCCACCGTTTGAATCACCTGATCTTTTTGAGCCGGACTGGCAAGAGACAGTACGCGTGTTAGCAGCGGAGCAAAACGTGTGGACAGCGCCCACTGACTGTCTGTCGGATGCCAGCCAGTCGCAAACAGGATCAGTCGACCGCCGTCTCCAGCGCTGATTTCGGCGATAGCCGGGAGTCCGGAATCAAACTTCGCGACGATCGACCAGTCACCGTCCTGGCGATCTTCTTCTGAAAAGATCAGGTTGCGATGTTGCCAAAATCGGATCGAAGAAAAGTCTGAAAAGCGGGCGTCGGAAAATGTTGAAAACACGGGGTGCTCGAAATCGATGTACCCCAGCATCGCGTACTTGTCGACTTCTGCTTCCTTCACATCGAAGTGGACCGGCAGAAATTTCTGCAGCGACTTCACAGCGTCAACAGACGGCGGAGCAACCAACAGCGTGCCCGACCGATCCAGAAATCCTGACACCGACTTCAGCAAACCATCCGGGACCACGTCTGTCACCACCACAAACTTCACGTCCGCTGGAATCGGCAACACGACGCCATCGCCCTTCTTTAGATCGATCAACTGCACATCTCGTTCTACATTTCCCGAAAGAACGCGCTGCAGATAATACCGCATTGTTTCGGGATCGTTGAACTGTGGCGGACCGATGTGCGCCACCTTGATAATCGGGTTTTCGATTTCAGGCAGATCGATAACGTTGTCGAACGGATGATCATCGCCTTTAAGTTCTACGCCAGCGATCGCTGTATCGGCTCCCGCCTCGACTGTTGGCAGAATCAAAGATCGCCGCTGCCCGGGCGCAACTGTCACCTTAATCGATTCGCCTATTTCCACACCCTCTGCATCAAACGGCTGAAGCTGAAATTCCTGCTGAACAGTGTCACCGGCACTCGCAACTCGGACACGAGTGCGATCGGTTCGACGATCTTTGACAAACGTCACACCGGCATTGCCTTTTTCTGTCGCTTTGACAGTTTTTAATTCGACATCAACATTGGCTGGCCAGTTGCCCGTTTTCAATTCGTCTAAGTTGCTGCCACGCTGAAAGTCCGTAATCAGAATCAATCGACGACGTTTTACATTGAGTCGTTCTTTGGATTCCTGCGCCAATTCGTCGGCCGCAGTTCGCATGGCAGAGCCGGTATTGGTGGCCATCCAGTCGGGTTCGTAGCCATCAACAACCGCCGTCACCAGCGCAGCGCGTTCGTCGGACGTCGCCGATTCCCATTTGTCTCGAGCCACCTGAACCGTGGAAGAATCGGAAAACTCAATAATACTGAGCGAATCCTGTTCGTTAAGAGCGTCAACGGTTTCTCGAATGACCAGCTGCACTTGTTCGTAAATGCCGTCCCGCCGCATGCTTGCACTTTTGTCGACGAGAATCGTCACGGATTCCGAAACTCCTTCTTCTGCAGCCAGCGGAATGAACTCCCGAATGAACGGACGAGCAAACGCAAGTCCGATCAACACCAAAGCAAGAATCCGCAGCAGCATCAGCGGCCAATGCTCGATGCTGGAACGTTTCGTGAGCTTCGGTTGTGAAGGCTTCAGAAATCGTACCAGGCTGAACGGCATGTCCTGCGTGGGAGCACGCCGCAGCATGTGCAGCACAACAGGAATCGCTGCCGCCGCAACGCCGATCGCGGCGAAGATGGGTGTCAGGAACTCCATCAGACGGCCTCCGCTAACAGAGAATCGACGCCTGCTACCGACTTCACCATGGCTTCGGAACGGGCACCAAAACATTCGGTGGCACACAACGCACGACAGATCACAGTCATCGGCTGCTCCTCCGCGCATGCAGGAATTCCGACAGAGTCAACTCCAGCGGTTCGTCGGTAACCGTGCGAACAAACGCTGCGCCCATTTTTTCACAGACGGCCTGAACAGCGTCGTTGTGTTCTGTGATTCGTTCCACAAACGCAGCGTTGGCGGCATTCGGATCTGCGTAGATTTTCTGACCGGTTTCCAGGTCTTCGAAGAGCTTCGGACCGTCGATCTTCAGATTCAGTTCAACGGGATCCAACACCTGAAACACAACAACATCGTGCCCACATCCGCGAAGAAGTTTCAGACCGGCTTCGAATTGCTCAACCGGCGCCAATAGATCAGAAATCAGGACAACAAAACCGCGTTTGTTTAATCGTCGAGCCGCGTGTTCCAGAGCTTGCGCGGGATTGGTTTCAGTACCGGACGTTTTTTCTTCCAGCGCAACCATAATGCGCCGCAATTGCCCTGGCCGATACCGTGCCGGAATGACCATGCGAACGCGTTCATCGAACAGACTTAGACCAACAGCATCCCCCTGACGATTCAACATCCATGCCAGTGACGCGGCGATCGTGCGAGCGTAGTCGTGTTTGTTGTAATCGAGCGAACCGAATGACATCGAGCGACTAAAATCGGCGACGACGTAACAACGCAAATTGGTTTCGTCTTCGAACAGGCGGATGTAACTTCGGTCTGTGCGAGCAAAAAGTTTCCAGTCCAAAAATCGCGGATCGTCACCCTGAGCGTACTGTCGGTATTCCGAAAATTCGACGGAGAATCCATGCTTCGGACTCTTGTTCATTCCCGTACGAAATCCTTCCACGACAACCTTCGCGCGCAGTTCGAGCGAACGGATGCTCATGACCACTTTGGGGTCCATGAATGACGTGGCTGGGACGGATGGTGTGCTCATGTGGAGACCCCAAACGGGGGGAATTCAAGCGAAGAACGGACGTATCTCGTCCAACCAATGTCGCCCCGCTGGGACTTTGAACACGATTGAACCGAGATCCTCGGGCTAACGCCGGAGGCTAACCGAGGGCTGCCCCGATGGGGCTGAATCACAACAAGACCGGGCCGCACGCAAACCTTCCGACCAACTGACCTGCTCCGCGTTCCTCTTTCCGCTTTCCGCTTTACAATCACGCCACCGCCTCCTGCTTAGGATGCGCAACGCATTCCAGAAGCCGGTCGACGAGGGTTTCGGTCGTGATTCCTTCTGCCTCAGCACGATAGTTTGGCAAAATCCGATGACGCAAAACGGGCTTTGCCAAAGCCTGAATATCGCTCGCCGAAACGTATGGTCGACCATCCAGCAACGCGCGCGCCTTTCCGCCGAGAACCAGATTTTGGCCGGCTCGCAGCCCCGCGCCCCACGAAACAAGGTCATTGACGAAATCGGGAGTTCCTTTCTGTCCCGGACGCGACGCGGCCGCGATTCGTACGGCGTAGCGAACAACTTCTTCTGCAATGGGAACTCGCTGAACCACCTGATTCAATTCGCCAATCATGCTGGCTTCGAACAACGACTTCAGACTGCTGGCACGTTTTGATGTCGTCTGCTGGACCACACTGACTTCGTCGTCTTCGGGCAGATAGTCGATCATGACGTTGAACATAAAACGGTCCAACTGAGCTTCCGGCAAAGGATACGTGCCTTCCATTTCAATCGGGTTTTGCGTCGCCAGAACAAAGAACGGTTCCTGCAACTTGTGAATGCGTCCGGCGGCAGTCACCTGATGTTCCTGCATCGCTTCCAGCAGTGCCGACTGCGTCTTCGGCGGCG
Source organism: uncultured Planctomycetaceae bacterium (assembly GCA_964481505.1). GTDB lineage: Bacteria > Planctomycetota > Planctomycetia > Planctomycetales > Planctomycetaceae > Fuerstiella. Next base: position 5,063 of record CAYZYB010000172.1, read on the forward strand.
TACGATTGATTTCATCAGCCAGCAGGACGTTAGAAAAAATCGGACCAGGAATAAAACGCATCGAGCGATGCCCGGATTCATCTTCGTCCAGCACTTCCGTGCCCGTAATGTCAGCTGGCATAAGGTCCGGCGTAAACTGAATCCGATTGAAGTTGAGGTCGAACAACTGCGCAATCGAATTCACGAGCAACGTCTTCGCCAGCCCAGGAGCACCCGTGATCAGGCAGTGTCCGCCAGATAGAAGTGAAATCAGCAACTGCTCGACGACATCTTTCTGACCGATGATGACCTTCGACAATTCGTCATCGATCGTCTTGCGCAGAGATCGCAACTGCGTAATCAGCTCTCGCTCACGCTCCGGCGTCAACTCCGCCAATTCGAGTTCCACTGCTTCAGACTCAGACATTCAATATATGCTTTCGATCCAAAATATTTCAAACGTACTACATGTCCTAACCGCCGCCACCAAAGCGACAACGAAGCGTTTCCGAGCGTTAGCTGTCATCCGCCGCCGGTCGGCACCGGCCTTAGTGAGTCATGGCGTAGAAGACGATGTTGATGCCGAGGGGGTAGGCTTTCTTTTCGGAGAACTCTTTAAAGTACCACGGATCTTCGCCTTCGCGTTCCCAGCCATCGCCGAGATCCGTGTTGTGGCAGATGATCGCCATCATGCGACCATTGTCGTCGTAGAGTCCACGATAGTGAACATCCTGAGTGTCGGAGCCGCGTTCCCAGGTGATGAGATTTCCGTTGCCGTCGATGCGATTGGGGTGAGCGTGACCGATGGCTGGAATCTGTGGTCGTTCTTTCAAATCGTAAACGCAGTGAAAGATCGGATGCTCCAGCGGAATTTCTGTGGCTTCGCGATCCGGAAACACTCGCCGCATTTCGAAGAGAAAGTTGTCGAGTTCGTACTGGCCCCAGAAGTCGTCGACCATGAGGAAACCACCGTTCAGCAGATAGCTGCGCAGAGCAGTCACTTCGTCAGGTGTGAAGTTGAGGTCGCCGGGTTCGATGATGTAAATAAACGGATAGTCGAACAGAGTTGGATCGGTAAGTTCAATGATGACTCCGTCCGGATGTGTGTGCAGTGATGTGAGCTGCTGCAGCCGGTACGAAAAATTGAGATCCGCATCGGGGTAATCTGTCGCCCATTTTCCATAGCGACTGTTGCCGTAACTGTTGTAACGAATTCGGCAAAACGTAAAGACGTCGTCTTTGAACTTTTCGTCGAGCTTCCAATCGGGCACACCCCGGCGATCGGGTCTTCCGTCCGCACCTACAAGTTCGCGGCTTCGGCCACCAAAACGACGAAAGCCACCGAACTGAGCGATCGCCGCGCCTGCAAGCAGCAGTACGAGGCACGTCGTGACAACGGCCAGCAGTGAGCGATTCATGGGCGGGATTCCGTGGGAAGCAAGGTCCAGAATAATCTCAGATCGTAGGGGCATTGACCACCAGGATCAAAGTATCGTTTTGTCAGGAATCTGTCTTTCATCCCAATATCTGCCAACATCCAGCATTCCCAGGCAAATCCACGGGCACGGAATTTGACTGCATCTGCTTGATAATTCGCCGCCGTCGGGAAATGATAGAGTTCATTCAACTTTTCCCGGCGAATCTTACCGTTCTCTTGAACACCAAAAGGGGGCACTATGTGTCGAACTGTTTTGCTGTCTGCCCTGCTGATTTCTACAATTGTCTGTCGGCCAACGTTTGCAGAAGACATTGTCGGTATCGGCCCGGTCGGCAAGGTCCAGCGACTGCACACAGACTTCGCGTTCACAGAAGGACCAGCCGCTGATGCCAAAGGCAACCTGTATTTCACCGACATCCCCAACAACCGAATTCACAAAAGAGATGCCAAAGGCACGTTGACGGTCTTCGTCGAACCTTCCGGTCACTGCAACGGACTGATGGTGCTTGGTGATCGCCTGCTCGCCTGCGAAATGGACGGACAACTCAAGGAGTACAACCTGTCCACCGGCGAACAGACTTCGTTGGCGACCGAGTACAAGGGCAAACGATTCAACGCACCGAACGACTGCGTGATCGACAGATCGGGTGGCATCTACTTTACAGATCCGCGCTATCGCGCTCCCGATCCCTGGCCACAGGGAACAGAAGCGGTTTACTATCGAGCGGCCGACGGCAAAGTCACGCGACTAATCGATGACCGGACGGCTCCGAACGGCGTCATTCTTTCGCCGGACGAAAAGACGCTGTACGTCATTCCCAGTATGGAAAAAGAAATGTGGAAGTACGCCGTCAAAGGCCCGGGAAAAATTGGTAAGGGAAAACTGTTCTGCGTGTTGACTCAACCAGAAGGCAAAGACAACGCGGGCGGCGACGGACTAACCGTCGACACCAACGGCAACCTCTACATCACAACCGCACTGGGACTGCAGGTCTTTGATGCGACGGGCAAACAGCTGGGCATCATCAAAATTCCTGAACACCCGGCCAACGTGGCGTTCGGTGGCAAAGACAACCAGACCCTGTTCGTCACAGCGCGAAAGTCTCTGTACGCCGTTGACACCAACGCCAGGGGACACGTTTTCTCAGGAAAGTCAGCTCAATAAACGACGCCCTGCCCCGGGTCGCCCATCATCAATTGGTTAGCGACTGCCTGGCATGAATGGTCGCAGCAGCAACGCTCGCGTACACACGGTAGCCTTCGCTCAGCGGATGCCCTTCATCGTGAGCAGAGTACAACTCTTTCCCGGAATCCATCGCCACTGTTAACGATGGCAACAGATCGACGGCACTTACGCCCTGCTGCTGCAGCACCGCCTGAAATCGATTTCGCAAACTTGTTTCTTTCTGATCCAGCTGTTTTAAAGCATCTGGAAGTGTTTTCTGGTCGACGTGCTGACTGTGGCTGTAGACAGATTCTCGCGTGGGAATCAGAAGAACAGTTAGCTGCGCACCGGCTGCACTACACCGTTTACT
>CAYZYB010000173.1:0-8000 GCA_964481505.1 uncultured Planctomycetaceae bacterium
TTGGGGTTTACCGCGTTCATTTTGCCAATTCGTTCTTCCGCAGTCAGTTCGTCCGCAACGACGCGCGACCGGTAACTACGAATCCACTGTGCAAATCGAGCAAGATGATCGCCCATCAATTGTTCCGGCGTATAGAACGCTTCCTGCAGTCTGGCGACACACGTAGCATCGTCAGCCGTTGGCTCGCAGTCGACGTCTGCGAGTCGGCGAAAGAAAATTGTCATGTCGGTTTCGACCAGCTGCAGTACGTCCAATAGTTCTTTGACGATTTCTTTGTCAGTGTCTTCATTGAAACATCGCAGCCCGAGTTTTTCAGCCATGATCGCCTGAATCGTTGCTTCGTAATGAGTTCCGTACATTTCAAGCGCGGCTTCGAGCGGTTCCGGTCCGTCGAATACACCCAGCAGAGCATTGGCAAGCTGGTACAGATTCCAGTGAGCGACCGTGGGTTGATTGCCGAAGCGATACCGCCTTCCAGTGGCGTCAGTTGTGTTGGGAGTCCACGTGGTGTCGTAGTCTTCCAGCCAGCCATATGGTCCGTAATCGATCGTCTGGCCCAGAATCGACATGTTGTCGGTGTTCATCACTCCGTGAACAAAACCCACTCGCATCCAGTGAGCGACCATTTCTGCCGTTGTCCGGCAGACTTCTTCGAACCAGCGAACGTAGGTTTCCTGTGATGGTTCGCTAAGATGAGGGAAGTCGTTTCGAATGGTGAAGTCGATCAGCTGCTTCAGAACTTTCTGATCATCACGGGCGGCGAAAATTTGAAAGTTCCCAAATCGCGTGAAAGACTGAGCCACTCGACAAACGATCGCTCCTGGTTCGTACGCGGCATTGCCATCGTAGAACATGTCTCGCATCACCTTTTCGCCGGAAAGCGTCAGGCTGAGAGCTCGCGTGGTGGGCACGCCGAGATGAAACATCGCTTCGCTGCACAGGAACTCTCGAACAGACGACCGCAACACCGCCAGGCCGTCCGCAGTCCGCGAATAAGGAGTCGGCCCCGCGCCCTTCAGCTGCAGCGTCCAGTGGCTTCCGGTGCTGTTGCGAACTTCGCCAAGATTGATCGCGCGACCATCGCCGAGTTGTCCAGCCCAGTTGCCGAATTGATGACCGCCATAGCACATCGCAAACGGATCCATCCCGTCCAGCTGCCGATTGCCTCCAAAGACGGCGGCGAAGTCGTCAGACTGACAGACCGCTTCGTCAAGTTCCAGCAGTTCGGCCACTTCCCGCGACCATGCAATTACTTCAGGCTTAGCAACAGCCGTGGGCTGCACTCTGGAAAAACACGCCCCGGCCACCTGCCGACGACTGTTCGCAGGATTCGGATCGGCCGGCAATTCGCGCGTAAAGCGATTGTCGAACGTGAGATCGCTTAGCTTTCGGGGTTTTGATGCTGGCACTTTACCTACGCCGAATTGACGCGTTAGGCGTCTGAGTCATCAGACTTTGGTTCATCGTCAGCTGGCTTATCGTCCGCCGGTTTGCTGTCTGATCGAGTGTCGCTGCCGGCGATTGTGTCGGAATCGGTCGCAGGTTCCTTTTCAGCAACTGGAGATGGTTTCTCAGCCGCTTCTGCTTTTGCCATTTCAGTCGCCGCAGTTTCTGCGTCTTCGCCGGCACGAGCTCCCAGAATGCGACGTACGTCGTTCGTTTCAAGGTCTTCGTGTTCGAGCAGTGCTTCGGCCAGGGCATCCATTTTGTCGCGATGCTCTGTCAGCATCTCGATCGCCATTTTGTTAGCGTCCTTCAGAAGTGTCTGCACTTCGATGTCAATCAGCCGCGCTGTTTCTTCGCTGAATTCGCGGCCGGAATGCATTTCCTTGCCGAGGAACGGATGTTCGTCCGATTGCTTGAACGACACCGGGCCGATGGATTCTGACATGCCCCAGTGAGCCACCATATTGCGCGCCATGCGCGTCGCCTGTTCGATGTCGCCGGATGCTCCTGCTGAGTATTCATCAAAGATGATCTTTTCAGCCGCGCGACCTCCCATGGTCATCACCAGTCGCTTAAAGAAAGCGCTGCGACCAACGTTGGGAACTTCTTTTTCCGGAAGGAAACGAGTCACCCCACCAGTTCTTCCGCGCGGAACGATCGAAACTTTATGAACGGGGTCCATGCCTTCCTGATACCATGCCAGAACAGCGTGTCCCGCTTCATGCCATGCGGTGAGTCGACGTTCTCGTTCTTCGACGATTTCGTCGCGGCGAGCTCCCATCATGATGAGATCTTCGGCGTAGTAGAAATCATCCATTTCCACGACACGTTTGCGATCTCGAGCCGCCTTGAGGGCTGCTTCGTTAACCAGCTTCTGCAGTTCCGCTCCGGAATATCCCATCGTGCTGCGAGAAAGTGCGTCGAGATCGACGTCGTCAGCCAGTGGGACTTTCTTTGAGTGAACCTTCAGGATTCCGAGACGACCTTCACGAGCCGGTCGGTCCACAGTGACATGACGATCGAAGCGACCAGGACGCAATAACGCCGGGTCCAGAACGTCAGCACGGTTGGTAGCAGCCAGCACAATCACCGCTTCGGTTTGTTCGAAGCCATCCATTTCGCTCAGGATTTGATTCAGCGTTTGTTCGCGTTCGTCATGCCCGCCGCCCACACCAGCACCGCGAACTCGACCAACAGCGTCTATTTCATCGATGAAAATGATACACGGCGAAGCTTCGCGAGCTGTCTTGAACAGGTCGCGAACTCGGGTCGCTCCCACACCCACAAACATCTGAATGAATTCTGAGCCGTTGATCGAAAAGAAGGGAACGCCCGCTTCTCCCGCAGTCGCGCGTGCCAGCAGAGTTTTGCCGGTACCCGGAGGTCCGATCAGCAAAACACCTTTCGGAATTCTGGCCCCCAGCTTGGTGAAGCGTTTTGGGTTCTTGAGGAACTCAACGATTTCCTGAAGGTCCTGCTTTGCCGTCTTAAGCCCGGCAACATCGTCGTACGTAACCGGCGAATCACTTTTTTCGAAGCGACGTGCCTGGCTGCGGATCAAGCCGCCCATCATGCCACCGCCGAACGGATCACCGCTGCGACGCATCATAAAATAGATGAACAACACGAACAGCAGTGGGATCGACAGGTATGTCAGAAATTCCCACCCACGGCTCATCGTTTGACGCTGCGTCACCAATTCAAGTGGCGGCACGTCATTGGGATTCGGATCAGCCGCAGCGCCGGGAGTTGCCTGGCGTTCCAATTCCTGCGCCAACGTACTTTCACCAGCATAGGGTGACAACAGGACGGTGTTGAACTCTTCCTTCAGTTTTCCAACAAGTCCTTCCGGCGCTTCTGTCGGAATTTGCCGCCACTCACCGGTTAGGATCTCACCATGAATATCAACGCTCTTAACGTTTTCCAGTTTCAACTGTTGACGGAAGAAACCGTACGGGACGGTAGTCCCAACCGTTCCGCTGCCGTTGAACATGAAGAATAGCGCCAGCAGCAGCAGCGCAATCATGATGAAGGTCATCGGAGCTGAATTGCGACGTGGCTCTTCCGGCTTCCGATTGCCTGGTGAATTCTGTCCCGAAGGTTTGTCCCCCGAAGGATCTACCATCTGATTTCGTTTCTTGTATCTATATCTGTATTTGCGAAGTGAAATCATTCACTTCGACGATCCTGACCGGTCCACGAACCCTGTTTGACGACTGCAAACGGAATCCCCACAAGCTTCGAGTATCCACTCGAAGCAGCGAAGGTTAGCTGAGATCAAAGTTTCCTGCAATTCGCAGGGAATTCTCGACTGAAGTGTTCTCACACAACGGATTTTTAAAGGCCAAACGCACAACTGTCGATTCTTTCATTCCAGCCACGTATGAGCCCATTGGCTGTTATTCGCTGTTCAACAGTCTTTGGCCAACGCCTTCGTCTGGAATTCCCGGCGGATTTCAAAAATGGAAATCTGAACTGTGTTCAATTCCACAAATCCCCAGGGTTGGTTTGCGGATTTTACGAGACTATTATTCGCGCTTCGGTCTGGTCCCCACGACGCCCGCTGACTTTCTGGCAACAACCTGTCAGGAAGCCGCATTGCTGAAAATCAAATTCAGGCATGGACGAACTCTTTCACGAATGCGGCATTGCAGCCGTATATCACCTGAATTCTGACACTCCCAGCCCGCTGGTGCCCAAGCAACACCCCAGCCAGGCGTCGCGACTGATTCCGGGAATGCTGCTGGACATGCAGAATCGCGGACAGCTGGCCGCGGGGTTCACCACGTATAACCCAGGCCGCAAGCAGCTGATCGACACCCACAAAGATGTCGGCGGCGTGTCTGAAGTTTTTCGCATGGATCATCCGGAACCCTATCTGGAACTCATGCAGGAGTACGCCGGTCGAGCGGCCATTGGGCATGTTCGTTATGCAACCTGCGGAAAAGACGATCGCAGCTACGCCCAGCCTTTCGAACGTCACCACATCGCTCGGTCGAAGTGGTTTAGCTTTGCCTTCAACGGACAGCTGGCCAACTACGTTGATCTGCGGGAAGAAATCCTGCAGACAACGGACTTCCATCTGACTCGCGAAACCGACACAGAAGTTCTCAATCATCTGATCTCACAAGAACTTTCTGAACACGCCGGCATTAAGCACATCGACCTGCTGAGGTCACTCAGCAAACGACTCGATGGATCCTGGAACATCTGCTACCTCGATGCCAATGGAGACATGTTCGTTTCACGCGATCCGCTTGGCATGCGACCGCTGTGCTACGCCGTCGAAAACGGGCTGTTCGCCAGTGCCAGCGAAAGTGTGGCTCTCACGCATCTGGGTTTCTCAGAAGAAAGTGTCACGAACGTCCCACCAGGCCACGCCGTGCTGGTCACCGGAGACGGAGTTACTGTCGAGAAATTTGCCGAATCCCCTCGCAAAGCCCACTGCTTTTTTGAATGGATCTATTTCGCCAACGCAGGAAGCCATTTCGACGATGCTGGCGTGTACCTGTCTCGCAAGAGACTTGGCGAAGAACTGGCTAAGTGCGAAACCGTCGAAGTGGACGACGACACAATTGTTGTGCCCGTTCCGGATACAGCCAAAGCCGCCGCAGACAGCATGGCGTACGAATTAAAAGTGCCCTCCCTGGAAGGCCTCATCCGCAACCGTTACATCGGCCGTACTTTTATCGAAGGCGCAAATCGAGCGGACAAAGTTCGCATGAAGTACACTCCGCTTCCGGAAATTATGGACGGCAAAAAAGTGCTGCTGGTGGACGACTCCATCGTTCGAGCGACAACTCTCAAAGAGCTGTTGCGGCTGCTGCGAAATCGCGGACGGGTCAAGGAAATTCACGTTCGCATCGCATGCCCGCCGATCATCGCGCCGTGCTACTACGGTATCGATATGTCGACCATCAGCGAACTGTTTGCTCCGAACATCATGGACGGCAACGTGATCACACCGGAAGAAGAACAAAAAATGGCCGACATTATCGGCGCAGACAGCCTGCACTACCTGCCCGTCGAATCGGTTGCCAAGTGCGTAGGACTTCCCCGCGAAAATCTGTGTCAGGCCTGCATCGACACCGTCTATCCCACGATCGCCGGCGAACAGCTGTACGCAGAAGCAGCTGTCAAATTCCGCGAAGGAAAAGGCAACTGCGACCGCGTCTTCGATTCGCAACAGGTAGCTCCTCCAGCGTAGCGACCTAAGCGGCCATCCTCGCACTGCGGCTTGCAATGCCCACAAGAGGCACCTGCCTGAACAGGCGACGCGGCTGGCTACTGCGACAGACGTGGAGTGGCTTGGCGTTGTGATTTGCTGCCACTTGAATCAGCCCGATGCTACGTCGCGAGTGACCCAACAGCCCGCATCGCTTTAGGAGTTCCACTCTCTGAAAAGCGGAATTTAATACGGGACGTCAATTCTCCACCACAGCCGCGCGAAGAAGCACTAAGGTCTCCTGATTGGCGTTTTTGCCGTCCTTTTCAATCGTGGTTGTCATACTACCCGCGATGATTGGCTGAGTATCAGCGCAATCCAAAGTCGTTGCCAAAACCTGATTGTCGAATTCAAACCGATCAGTTTCGCCGTTGATGTTTTCGCGCGGTTCCAACTCCGTCACGTCTGTCAACGCCGCGCGAACGGTGACTCGAATGCGTCCGGAATCATCTATTATCTTCGGGACCACCTCCGTCATCACTCCGGCATTGACAAGTTTATCGATCGGCTGAGCAGCAGCGGCGCCTTGGCCGACAACCGGGATCTCCGCAACCACAAGAGGAATTCGCTTGCACGCTTCGCCCTTCGTTTTTGCGGTGTACTCAAAAGCTGCATCTCAACTTTGCATGATGTAGCTTGTACAGCATCGCGTTTTCTGAATAAGGATCGCAGGAAATCAGGAAGGGCTTACCTGTGATTCGCCAGCATTCCTGACTACGTGTGAGACTTAGTGAACAAAGACGCCTCCCGCCTTCTTATGCTCAAAAGCAACAGGCTCGGCCATGTCAGCTATTCGTTGCTAACAGCGGTTGGATTTTCATGCGTGCCGTTGGTCAACAGAGTGTCGACTGTGTTTGCCAAAGTCCGCGCAATCAAGTCCACGGTAGGAGCCCGGATGTGTACATCATCGTTGAAGTGATCAAGATCCTTAGGAACGATCCTGTCTAAGTCGATCAACGTTGCGTCAAGCTGTTCAGCGACATCACGCATCGTCTGGTTGTACTCTCGCATCCCCGCTGCCGCTCGTTCGTGCGACCATTTCGACGCATCGCCCACGGAGTTCTTGTTTGCCAAATAAAGACGGCTCATTTCTGCTTTCGACATTTCGTCCTTGTAGAGATTGCCTTGTGTCATGAGCACGAGCTGACCGCCATCCTTGTGGACCATTTCTGCGATGCTGTGAATGTTGCGTTCGAAGATCGGCAGACCGACAAATTCGCGACTGTCATTCAGCGTCCGCTGTGGCGCGTACCATGATCGTTGAGCCACCTTGATCACGAGATCCAGCAACGGCTGAATCCGGTGAATTCGGGCTCCAGGTCCCAGGTAATGCCCGTAGTCTTCACGAAACGGCCCGCTGGAAAAGTAGCTTTCGTCACCGTTGATCTGCAGATCGTTGATCGCGTGCATCAGCACAATAATGTCTGGCTGAAGCCGACTGATGTTCGACTGGTAGTTGTATTTTGAATGCATGGTCGTAAACCATGGTTGCCCCTGGTTTAGTACAGTCACTCGGTGCCCTTTGGCCTGCAACTGATGCTCCAGAAGTTCTGTCCATCTGCGATTCTTCTCGTCGCGCCATGCCGTCGTCGACCCGCCCAGACAAACAATGAGCTTTTCTTCTCGATCCGCCGGAACCACAACTTCCTGAGGAATATCTTCCGTGAACAGCTGCACAAAGGCATGCATCCGACCGTTCACCATGAGCGACCGTTCATAGACGTACGAAGCTGGCGGGTAAGCTAGAATCAGACCAAGAAGGATCGCAGCCGCCGGAAATAAGATGGACCGCCAGCGAAAGTTTCCAGCCCGCACCATCGTGTACGCATAGACCACGCTCAGAATTACCGCCCCGGTCAGGAGGTAGATGGCAAGCTGAATCGACAGTGTGAAAAGTTTTGAAGCCAGCTCTGAATTATGCAGCGCCGGATCGCCATAAAAGAAGCCCGCGACAAACCAGGCAGTGAACGCTGCAAAAACGAGCGCCGGAAAAATGTCGCGAAGTTTTCGCATGTTTGGCCTCATCGGAGTTTTAATAAAGTACCGTGGCACACGAAGAGAAAAGAGAAGTGATTAATGGCCGTCAGAAGAAAAGAAAGTATCAATTTAGTCCAGTTAGGGCTCGATTTTCGGACAATTCGGGTTCCCTGCGTTCGGAACGGATTCCGATGCACTTCTGTTTTCATCCCCACCACGTCAATCTCTACGCACACGTCTGCGATCGCCCGACTGCCCCGCCTAACGTAAGATCGATTCCGTATCTTTTAACACCAGCTAGGAGCCTGTCCAGGAATTCGCACCGACCTGGTTTTCGTTGGGAAGATGGGTT
>CAYZYB010000174.1:0-7994 GCA_964481505.1 uncultured Planctomycetaceae bacterium
CTCTGATGCGGTCGACCATCCCCTGCAAGCCGTTGTGACGCTGAGGAGAAATGTACTGTTTAAGGTGCAACCGATCAAAGACATCCGTGATCGAGACCTGCAGGATTTCTGACGCTCTTTTGCCGGAATACGACGCCAGCAGAATCATGATCAGCCCACGCACGATTTCAGCATCGCTGTCCGCGTGAATGGTGAGCACTGGATCATCGCCGGGATCAGCAGTCGCATTCAACCACACCTGGCTTTGGCAGCCATGAACCAGATCTTCGGCGTTTTTTTGGTCGTCAGTAAATCGAGGCAGATCGTATCCGAGTTCCAGCAGATACTGTGACTGGTCACGAGGATCGAGCTCTTCAAATTCTTCAAAGATTTCTTCGGTGGTGATCAGCATCAGTTCAAACTGTCAATTGCGATCGCGTGTTTACAGAATTTCCAGAGTCGGCGCGGCGGGAGTTTCTATCAAATTACGAGCAACCTGCATGGCGACATTCTGGCAAACAGCTCGCAAGGCATCTCGTGCCGGACTTTCGTCCTTTAGCAATTGCATCATCTTACCAGCATCGCCGTATTCTCGGATCGTTGCGTCGATCGGCACTTCGCCCAAAAACGGAACCTTCAATTCGTCCGCTACTTTCTTCGCGCCGCCACGTCCGAAGATTTCGCCGGACATATTTTCGACAAAGCCAAGCACTGGCACGTTCACTTTGCGATACATGTCGACAGCTTTAATCGCGTCCAGCAATGCCACCTGTTGCGGCGTGCAAGCGATAACAGCTCCCGCCAAACCCACCTGCTGCGACATCGTGAGCGGTACGTCTCCTGTCCCTGGAGGCAGGTCTACGATCAGGTAATCCAGTTCGCCCCAGTCGGTGTCCTGCAAAAATTGAGTGAGTGCTTTGTGAACCATAGGGCCACGGAGAACAGCTGCTTCTCCCTGTCCCATAAAGAAACCCATCGACATCAGCTTCAGACCGTCGATGTCATTCGGTTGCAGACGAACGAATTTCTTCCCTTCGTCGTTTTCGTAGTGCTTAATTCCGGGCTGACCATCAACGCCCATCATGTGAGGAATACTCGGACCGAACACATCGGCATCCAGAAGTCCAACTTTGCAACCGAGAGAGTGAAGGCCACACGCCAGAGCAGCCGCGATCGTGCTCTTGCCAACACCGCCTTTGCCGCTGCCGACCGCAATGACGTTGTGTACATTCAAGCCGATTCGACCGCCAGAGTCTTTGCCGCGAACACTTGCCTGTATTTCGACCTCGATGGACTGCTCACCATCCAGGCTCGGCGAAACCTTGTCGGCGATCATTTGTTTGATTCGCTCGGCATCGGGATAGGCGGGAGTCGGAAGATCAACCCGAACAACGGCTCGATTTCCATCAACGCGCACATCGCCGATCATTCGCAGATCGCCCATAGGTTTGCCAATTTCCGGATCAATGACTTGTGATGCCAGAGCGCGAATATCGTCGACAGATGCCATGGTGTGGGTTTCGAAAAAGGCGGTTTTGGAGTGCAAACGACACCTGCAGAATGAGGGCCGTCATGGCATCCTACGCAGCAGTTTCCGCAGTTCAACGGATGTCGTCCGGGAACTCCGGCGATTCGTCCAACCGAGAAATCCCGTTCGCATTTGTTGGCGCTGGCGAATCGTCACATGGTGTGGCAGCGACGACAGCTGAGGCTGACCGATTTTTAGTGGTCTCCAACACATCAAAACCGACGGGAGTATCGTCGTCTTCATGACCGTTGTAGTTAATCGTAATTTCTTCGCCTGGCTTAATGTCTCGCAGAGCTTTGTAGACCTTCGTAAGCCGCCCCACGTCGTCGTAGCGAGCATTCGGCTGATATGAATGGTTGTACATCGACCCGAAGCCAAGAGCCAATGCCACCGTGCCCCGGCCCCATTCGAAGACATAGTTCTGGAGAACATCACCTGCAGAACCGCTCAGCACATCGTCTGACGGCATCACCAACACGGGAGCTCGCTCAACAACAGTCCCCTCAGGAATGAATGCTGTCGCGAAAACACCACGACCTTTCCCGGCAGTCTGTTTTACTTCAATCAAGGCGGAGGGCTGGATAGGCATAGTGTCTGAGATCGGATTCTTCTTGAGGCAAAGTTTTCGGGGCGACGATGTATAAAGAATTTTCCCCGTTCGCAACCTCGTTGTGGCAAACAACTCCATTTTCCGTAGCATGGTGAGGTTATCGTTCACATTCCGCCGAGACACCGCTATGCATCCCGACCGAATCGGTCCCTATCTCATTGACCGCAAAATTGGCTCAGGAGGCATGGGAAACGTTTACCTGGGAGTCCACGACGAGACTCAACAACAAGTTGCGGTCAAAGTGCTGCCCGCCTCAATGGCTCGAGAAGAAGGATTCGTTCTTCGTTTTTCACGCGAAATTCAGGCGTTGCGGAAGCTCAGCAACGACCATATCGTAAAGATCTACGAAGACGGTAAAGTCGAAGACGGCGGATATTTCTATTCGATGGAATTCGTCGATGGCGAAACGCTGACCTCTCTGGTTCAGAGACGCAAGCGGCTACCGTGGCAGGAAGTGGTCGAAATCACGCTGCAAATCGCCACGGCTTTGAAAGCCGCGCACAACGCAGGAATTGTGCACCGCGACCTGAAGCCATCAAACTTAATGGTCCGTAAAGATGGCGAAATCAAACTCACCGACTTCGGTGTGGCCCACGTCTTCGCCACAACCCGGCTTACGCGTACCGGCGGCGTTGTTGGTACAGCAGAATACATGTCTCCCGAGCAGGCGCGCGGCAAACAGGCGACCAAGCGCAGCGATCTGTACTCGTTAGGAGCGGTAATGTATGTCATGCTGACAGGACGACCGCCATTCACGGGGAACATGGCCAGCGACATTCTGCACAAACATCAATTCTCACAGTTTGACAAGCCCAGCCGATATGTCCCGGAACTTCCGCGAATGCTGGAAGACTTCGTTTGCACACTGCTTGAAAAGAAACCGGACGAGCGGTTCCCGGATGCCCTGGTACTGATTCGCAAGCTGCAAAATGTTCGAAGCCTGATCGAGTTCAAGGAAGCAGAGCAGACGCCCACCGGAGCGGAATCGGATTTGGCATCGACGTCCGACCACACAGCACTGCTGGCTTCGGACCGCACGCGCGATGGCGGAAATCGTGAAGACGTTCAACTTGATGGCCGTGGTCCCGCAACCATGATTCGTGACGTGATGCGTCACGAAATCGACCAGCGCATGCAAAAGTCGCCGCTCGCAAAGTTTTTCGACAACACCTACGTACTTATCACACTGTTTGCACTCGTAATTGCAGCGGGTTACTACCTTTCAAAAACGACCGTTCCGGATCCGGACGATCTGTTTGTGCAGGCAGAACGCGTCATGAATGCAAAGCCAGGTTCGTCATGGATTCGAACACGCAACGACATTCTGGAGCCATTACTCGAAGACGATGCGCTGCCCGAAAAACGACAGCAGATGGAAACATGGGTTCAACAGGCCAATCAATTCGAGTTTTGCCGCGGGCTTAAGGTTTCGACATCATCGGAAGCTACAGAACAATCGGAGATTCAACGGTTGGTCCGTCGTTCATTCGACCTGTACGCATCCGGCGACACGGTCGGCGCTGTTCTCCAACTAAAAGCAGTGAAGGCCGTGATCAGAAGACAGCCGAAATACGAGTATCTTGAAGAATTTGTGTCAAAAAGACTTACAGACTGGGAAGGCACCAGCAGCGAAGAAGTTCGCCGTTCGCTCGTCAGCAGTCTGGTCGATAAAGCACGAGCAACGGCGGAAAGCAATCCGATGAGAGCTGTTGAATTGCTAAGTTCCACGTTGCTGCTTTACCGAAACGATTTAGCAACGGGAAAGGAATTGCAGGAAGCCGAGTCGTTACTCAAAGCAATAAAGACTGCTGCGCAGGATGAAAGTCAGGCTGAGGCCGCTCAGAAATGATGTGCGGTTGACTATAACCTTTGTAGTTCAGATCAAAACTCAGAAACCGCGCAACAAAAAACTCTCGTACGTTGACGCACAAGAGTTTCGAGTTCTTTCACCGTTTTTCGCAGACACGCGTTACATACGATACTTCGGGTTCTCGCGGCTGAAGTCTTCCGCCACAAGCTTTTTGGATGTGTCCAGATTCGTGAACGAGTAGTTCTCGATCAGAGTAGACTTGTCAAGCTCTTCGGGAGAGAGCCCTTCCGAGTCTGCAGCCCAGGTGAAATTCCGAACCATTAGGGGAATGTGTCGTCGAGCATCAACCAGCAGGAGGCTTTTGCGATAAACCTCATTGAACTTCTGATCTTCGTACTTCAGCAGAAACCGATAGCACTTGTGGCCATCGAATTCATCATCGGAAAGTCGAACACAGCTGACGCCGTGACCTCGCTTCAGGTCAATCTGGCGGTGATTTAGAATTTGATTGATCATCCCGAGCACCCCTGCTTCGGTGACAGGGTAGCGCGATTCTGCTTTCGCCAGACTTGAGTGAGGATCGATTCTGACAGCAGGCAGGAATCGCTTCATTCCTCCAAGCTTCACGACCATGTTGCCATCGTCGTAGGCTTTGCTGAACAAAACCTGCTGGCCGCGTGCACCTGTTTGCCAGTTCATATAGACGGCAAAACTGGGCGAGTGCTGCACCTTCATGGCGATCGTTTGAGGCGTTTTCATGTCGCCACCGATTCGTTCTTCGCGGTGGAAGTGCACCGTGTAGTCGTCCATTTTCTTCATGTAACGAGCGCCATCCTGCAGCAGCAACACGCAGAACTTGATGGTCTCCATGCTGGAAAGGATGCTGCCTTCCCTTGCTCTTGCCGGAGCTGGCGGTTGAGCCTTGACGCTAGCCGTGGATTCATCGGCCTGTGGTTCTGGTGAGACAGCCGCATCTGGTGGTAGAGGAACGTCAGCCTCATCCGATTCGTCGAATTCGTAAGCGGGCTGGGGAGCGGCAAAATTGACAACGTCTTCGCCAGCCGGAACGGGATCAAAGCTGGAGTAGAGAATAACGACGCTGAGTACGGTGACACCTGCTGCAAGCAGATTTCGCCTTCCGGATGAGTTTCGTGAGCTGGGTCGCGGCATCTAGTGATTACCTCTAACGAATGTGTTCGTCGGCGTTTGGCTGAGTTCGGTCAAGACAATAAAACGTCGAGAACAGTGTGGGATTCGAGATGGGAAAAGCGATACTCTGATCCTTCAGAGCTGGCTCCTGGTAACGGAATCCCTTCCGCATAGAGAGAGTGTTCAATTTATGGTGGTGCAGTGCAGAAGTTTTTTGTGCGACAAACGTCTTAATCCCAAAGACGAATGGGCGCGCGAAGACTGCAGTGATGCTAAGGCTTGAGTAAGCTGGCAAAACTGCGCTCCTGATTGACTTCGCTGTGTTTAGAATGGGCTTCTACACCGCAGCAAAATGTTTGATCGTCAGAGTACCCGGTGTGAAAATTCGGGAATGGCAAAGACTGCCGAACTTTACCTGGACCCAAACCCGCGGGAACTTAGAGTTGCCGCACGCCATACGCTTTGCCGATTTTAACGTACAGGAAACAGCGACAAAGTTTGCCCAGCCAGTGCAGACACGCAGACAATTCGGCGCATTGTGCCGGGAATCTTGTTTCACATGCCAAATGGACGTCGCCCCACATAACTTTTCTGCCAGCTGAACGAACTGCAATCTCTGTAAGCCCGAAATGCTCTCAATCCGCCTCGGGGCATTTTTCGGAGGCCTAGATGCCTCTGATCACCGGCCAAACATCGACTTTCTTCGAACCACGATAAACGTGAATCTCGCGATGCATGAGAAGCGAATGATCGGAATATCCCACGGCCAGCCTGACGACATCTCCGATCTTCAGGTCACGTGCGTTGGCCTCCAGCGACAGCACCGTGTGTTCGGCACTCAGTTTTTCAACATTAGCTCCCGGTAGCCCAATCACTTCCGGATCGGCAATAACGGGGTTGATCGCTTTACGCCCACAATTCAACACGGCCTGTGACAGCGACGGGCGTGACACAACTTCGGCAACAACAGTGAAGGCCGACGTGACGTCGGTCAGTCCGCATTGGCGCTGATAAAACAAATCACCAAAAATCCCTCCACCTGCCTGAAGCTCCGTCACTGCTTCGTGTTTGCCGGTGATCCAGAACGAACCGCTGCCTCCAGCACTAACGAGGCTGCATGGGATATCCTGCTGCAGCATTGCGTCTCGAGTCTGCTGAAGGCAATTCATCGCGTCGAAGATGGCTGTGCGCTTCTCGGCAGGGTCAGCAATTGTGAGCAGGTGACCTTCGTAGCCCATGATTCCAACGACCGAAGTACCGTCGAGATCATTTGCTGCGACTGCCAGACGAGTTGCGTCGATTCTTGGGCGGCAGCCGGTACGATTCATGCCAACATCGACGTCCACCAGAACGTTGAATTCAACGCCGTTACGCTTGGCAGCGTTCGAGTACAATTCTGCATGGACAAAATGATCGATGGTGACAATGACCTCCGTTCGCTTTGTCGCCGCCGCCAGACGATCCAGATCACCGTCCGCCACGGCCAGATGAGCAAGGAGAATCGAAGGAATGCCGGCGTCAGCCATCACCTGAACTTCGTTCACCGTAGCGGCCGTGATACCGTGCGCACCAAAATCGACAAGCGTGCTCGCAATCCGCGGCTGGCAGTGCGATTTCACATGCGGCCGCCATAGTTTCCCGAGAGCATTCATTTCAGAAGCCATCCGCTTTGCGTTGGCTTCCATGATGTCCAGGTCCAGCCTGAGTTCTGCCGTCATTGATTTTTGGGTGCTTTAAGTTTCATCCTGACCAAGCAGTCGCTGGCCTTCTTTCAGAACAAAATCGGGATCCATGAATGGCTCATAGCTGATGTCCTGCCAGCGAATCTTTCCCGCAGCATCAATAATGAACGTGCCGTGCAACGCTTGCTGTTCGAAGTCGTCGTAGCAGCGGTAACTTCGAAAGACATTAAGTTCAGCATCCGACACCAGCGGAAAGGGAAATCCTCCATTGAGATCTTTGTACGCTTCGCCCAAAGTATCCTGCGAATCCGTGCTGACAGCGACGATTTCGAAGCCCGCCTCCTTAAACCTGTCCGCTTCTGGTGCGAATTTTTGCAGCTGCTGGGCACAGTGCAAACATCCGGCTCCCAGGTAAAAGATAGCGACGACAGGCTTGCCACGAAACTGCTGCGACGACACCACTTTATTTTCGACATTCGGCAGTGACCATTCCGGAGCCGCTACCGGTTGCCAGCGAAATGGTCCGAGTGCATCCAGAGGCGGCCTGGCACCGATGTCGTCCGCATAGTCACGTGAGAGAATCCAGTCTTCAGACCAGCCCAGAGACTTCGCAATGGGCGTGAGCCTGCTGAAAGCCAAAATGGACAAATCGATGTCGTCGGAAATATCTCGTAGAGATTCGAACGCTTTCTTTGCTTCGTCCTTTTTGCCGGCGGCCCAGAGCGTTTCAATCTGAGCAGCCAGTGGTCGAGCTTCTTTGGCATTGGTCTTCAGGTGATCGGTAATGCGTTTGACAGCGTCGTCTGTTTTGCCGGCGGCAACCATCATCGCCACCTGCTCTTCCACAGGAACTCCGCTCGCCTTCTTAAAGAGTGCCAGGGCTTCGTCGAGCTTCCCGTCCTTAGCAGCAAGGCGCCCGTCGATTTCCTGAATGCCCTTGTCGATGGCTCTGATCGTAGATTGAAACCTGCCTTCCGCGGCTTTTCGAGCCTTCACGACATCCTTTTCGCTCTTCTTTGCCTTCCTGGCCGCCTGTTCTGCTTTAACGCCCGCCGCTTTTCGTTCCTTTTCCTTAGCAACCTTATCGGCTTCCATTTGCTTCCGAATCTCACCGGCCTGTTCGACCTTTCCAACGGCGACGTAAGCAGCCGCGAGGTAACGATTTCTCTTAATGTCCTCTCTATCGTCCCCGCACTCTTCGAGATACGGTGAATGGCAGAGTCGAATGATCTCATC
>CAYZYB010000175.1:0-7947 GCA_964481505.1 uncultured Planctomycetaceae bacterium
ACCGGAATGATTCAGCACCGTATGGGTCGCGAACAGTTCTTTGTGTTCATGAAGCGACTGTTTGGAAAGTACCGTTTCCAGATTCTGACGGCTGCAGACTACCAGCGGGAACTCGAAGAGTTCACCGGCGAAAACTGGGAGCCGTTTTTTCAGAAGTGGCTGCGCAGCGATGCCAACACAGATTGGAATCTCGAAGATGTGACCGTCACAGAAACCGATCGTGGATATCAAACACAGGCGCGAGTTACGCAGCTCGGAACGGTTGCCGAAAAAGTAGATATTGGGTTCGAGTTTCCGGGCAATCCGGGTGTGTTTCGTCTGGCGACTTTATCCGAGGCGTACGGCGCAAATTCAAGCGGTGTGAGAGTACAGAAGATGGCGCCCAATGACTGGCTGGTCACGATGGTGTCTGAAGAAGAGCCAACTCAGGTGACTGTTGATCCCGATGGCTACATGGTCGACACTGATCCGTACAACAATTCATGGAAGTCAGAATGGGGTGTTCGGATCAGTCCGGTCTACACACCTGTCGACGAAGCCAGGTTGATGCAGCCATGGCAGCGGCATGGGTTGGTGGCTGGATTTGGTGTGGACCCCGATGGTCGCATCGGCTTTCGAGGCTCATTGGTAGCGTCCAACAAATATCGGATCTCGCCGTTCCTGGCGTACACAGCAGCGACCGCGGGGCGAAACGATGACCACTTGTCTGCGGGAATCGACGCGATCATCTACAACGCTCCAGCTGCCAACTGGCAGATTTTGGGTCGCTACGAATACGCTTTGCTGTCGACGCTGGCTAATGATCCTGGCCATCAGGCCCGATTCGCTTTGCGAAAGGTGATCAACTACACGACAAGTCTCCTGTACCCCAACCTCAGTTATGTTGATGTGTACGCGCGTTTCGGCGACAACTTCTTTCCAGATGAAGACGGCACGACTTCGACGGATTCGCGGGCAGAGCAATATAGTAACGTCCGTGCATTTGGCATCGACATCCATGCAGATTCGCAGATGCCGTATTGGGATCCGGATCGCGGTGTTCGGTTCGATGCGAATTACGAACATGGCTTCCAGGCATTCGGCGGCGGCAGTACGTACGATCGAGTGTCCAGCCAGGTTGGTGTTGTGCAGCGCTTGAGAGACGCTCCCGGGTGGCTGTCCGCCACTAAAGTCGCCGCGCGCATCGGCGGCGGCTACGGCTGGGACGACAACGGCGAACATTTTCGCTTTGGCGGACCGGGGCGTTTTCGTGGTCGTGATGTCACAGCAACGGCCGGCAATGCCTATTGGTTGTCCACACTCGAATGGCGCTTCCCGCTCGGCGGCGAAATCGACTACGAATTGCTCGACAACACGGCATCCCTGAATTCGGTCGACGGTGCATTGTTCTACGATGTTGGTCGATCGTATTTGCTGGGCGACGCTCAGGGAAATGTCGACCACGCCATCGGCGCAGGTCTGTATTTTCAGATTCCGCTGTTGAGCTTCGTCGAAAACCTCACCGTTCGCACGGAATACGGTTATTCCGTAACCAACAGCACCGGCTCATTCTGGTTCGGTCTTTACCGAGCGTTTTGAGGGCGCACCGTCTGATGTTTCCTCAGACCATCGTAATTGTGGCGTGCCCTCGTCAGCACCGGATTTACTGAGCAGCAATCAACTCTACCATTGCTCGCCCCATAGCTTCCCCGATGTTCATGTAGGTCTCGGCGTTGCCGTCGTAGTGGCTGCCCGAGCTGCTGCCTTTTGATAGAGGGTGGCTGTAGACCGCTGAAACATTGTTCTTGAATTTGGGGTATTTTCCGGAGCTGCCGTCGACTGCAAGGATGGCGTCCAGAATTTTTCCGCCTCCGTCGGTGTCGCCCTTTTTCGTTTGTCCGAGTGATGCGCAGACAAACTTTGCGTGAGGAGCATCAAAGTCTTTGCGGAGTTGTTTAATCAGGTGGACAAGGTTCTTTTCGTAGCGACTGGAAAGTGCTTCGCTGCGGCTGTCTCGATCACCCTGCCACCAGAAGAAGCCCGCGACTTCGTAGTCTGTGGCTTCAGGGTAGTACTTGTTGAGCTCTGATAACACTTTTTTCGCTCGGGTGATGTCGCCATCGTATTGCATTCCGGCGTACCACTTGATCGGTTTCGGTTCTTCGCCTTTCTTCCAACGTTCGGGCGATTCCTTGTAGCCGGGATGAATCCATGTGACGCCTTTGGAATCGGTGAATTCGAAACCTTCGCCGCCTGGCGGCAGCAGGTCCCAGCCGAGAGCTCGGTTGCCGATGCAGCTTTTCAAAATCATAACCGGAGCATCGGTAACGTTACCGACGTGATGACCGATCCCGATCTCCGGACCTATAGCATTGCCTTTGATTGTCATCCATTCATTGTTGATGAGTCGACTGCCGCCGGTTCCACTTCCCATGACTCGGACATTGCGAACGTCTTTGCGTTCTGTCCACTGGCCATCTTCGTCGATGAGATATGGATAAAGGCCCTTTTCTTTCGTTGCGTGAATAAGAGATCCTTCGGTCTTGCCCTTCGCCGGTTTGACTTTGCCAAAACCCAGCATGTTGGACTGACCCAGCAGGATGTAGACCTGAACCGGTTTGTTCATGTCCGCCGATTTGCCGTCCGGATCAGGAAGCTCGCCCGCTGCGGCAAAGGGCGACAGCCACGCACTGATTGTCACAAGTACGAATGGCAATCTTGTATGCGCTGGAATCTTTGGCATGTTTGACTTCCTTTGTGAAAGGTTCTTTCGGGATTTTCGAGCAGTTGAAATGAGGAAAGCAGGCACTCAGGAAGAAAGGCCCGAACTGCAGCTTTCCCAACTTCCTGCTTTCTTTATTCAATCACGAGCATCGCTTCTTCGCGCCCGTTTGAAGCTTAAGTGAGGATTTGCGGAGACGAAATTCGCAGTTGCCATTGCCTCGAGAATCAGCTTATTCGTTGAAGAAGATCGTCAGGTTCTTCGTCTGTCGTGCGGCGGCGACGATGTCGACTTTGCCGTCGCCGTTGAGGTCTGCGGCTTTGATGTCTTCGACCGCGACTTTGTCGGACGAAATCCTGGTTTCTCGCCACGTTGTTCCATCTGCGTCCATCGGCGTGAACATCTTGATGCCGGGAATGCCCGGATCGTTCATCGCTCGCCAGCCCACAACGATTTGATCAGAACCGACACCGAGGTAGTCTGCACAGGCCAGCGCGTGACCATCCTTGAGTTGGTCGTCGAGCACTTTTAACGCTGGCCAGAGTTCTCCCCTTGAGTCGGGTTCTACGTAGACGGCACAGACAGAACCGTGTTTTGGTTCGACAGTGGCAATGAAGCGTCTTCCGTTCGGCAATTTGCCATCACGAATTTCTCCGGCGAATTTGTCGGTTAGCTGAGTGGCCTTCCAGTCGCCGTCTGCTCGTTTGTCGAAGTGCCAGACGCCTTCTTTTCCAGCAACGATCAACTCTTCTTCGGCATCGTTGTCCCAGTTTACCTGGTGAAAGTTGTGCGACAGATGCATGAAATCACTTACGACATCGAACTTCCATTCATCCTGCGGATTGTCAGGTTTGGTGTATTCCAACAACCGCAGCCCTGCCCCGTCGCCGTCAAAGCTGCCGATGCCTCGCAGTGGTTTCACGACCAGTTTGAATTCTCCACCCTGCCCTTTCACCCAGTGCATGCGATGTGTGCTGGGGTCGTTATGCAGCTGTTTGGCTGGCCACTTCTGAGTGCGATCTTTTGGCGGGATCAGATAAAAGACGGCGCCATCTTTGTTGCTTTCGCGATAATTCCATTGTCCTCCCACTGCGATTTCGCACTTGCCGTCTCCATCGATGTCTCGAGCAGCAATGCACACATTGTCTCGCACCGTCAGATTTTCGGCGATGACGTGCTTCTTCCAATCGGGACTTTCATACCACTGAATCGTTTTCTTGTCGGCCAGAA
The DNA here is from genome assembly GCA_964481505.1 of uncultured Planctomycetaceae bacterium. Lineage (GTDB taxonomy): Bacteria > Planctomycetota > Planctomycetia > Planctomycetales > Planctomycetaceae > Fuerstiella. The sequence continues at coordinate 3,932 of CAYZYB010000175.1, forward strand.
CGATGTCTGTTTTACCGTCTCCGTCGACATCAGTCAGCTTTAGACCATATCCGATTTTGATGGTGTCGATTTCCTGAGCTCGCCATTTGAATTCCGGAATCGGGTCGGCGGTGGCAGTTGACAAAGCAAACGCGGCGACAAGGACGAAAGTGAGATTGGTTCGGATCATGCTTTTCTGTTTCTATTGGTTGCCGAACGCGAATAGCTTCGAATGTGTTCGCAAATACAGTACGCCGTCTACGATGGCTGGTGTCGCGTAGGTCTCTTCCTGCATCTCGTTGACTGCGATGATTGTTGGTTTCGGGCCAGGACTGAGAACTGTGATGGTACCGTTTCCGGCGGTGCAAAACAGTCTTCCACCCGCTGCGACTGGTGAAGCGTAATGAGTTCCCTTGCCGCCTGTACGCATGCGAGCTGTGCGTATTCCGGTTTTCACTTCGAGGCAGGTTAGCACGCCTCCGTTCTTGACCACGTACAAGTAACCGTCGCAGACCAACGGTGAAGGGACTTCGGGAACGCTTTGCGTTTCCAGTGTTCGCATTTGGCTGGATTCGACGAGACCCTGGCTGTCCGTACGAACGGCGATGATTCCGTGGGTTTCGTACTGAGACCGAAACGTCTCAACGCCTTTGATGGTCTTCTGCCATTCGTCGGCTGAAACTTTGCCATCTTTATTGTGATCGGACTGCTGAAAGCGGATCGTCCCACCGTTCATGGGAGCTTCGACGCCTTCGGGGCGATGGAAAATCCACAGCTTCGGAAATTCCCTGCGGCTGATAAGCTGGTCATCGTCGTCGTCGTGCTCCGCGACAAGTTGATCAAATTTTGGAAATGGCGGCTTCAGCGCTGGTTCGCCCATTTTGTTCCAGGCAGCGATCACAACTTCTTTTCCTGCGAGCACTGGTGTGCTGGTGGCCGTCGTCGCGCATTTGGTCATCCAGATCTGACGACCTGTCGAAATTTCGAACGCCTGCACTGATCGAGCGGAATGAATGATGACGTTGTCGCCCGACACGATGGGACACGACGTGCAACCCATTTCGCCTGTGAACTTTTCGGTCTGAGGAATCTTCCATCGTTCTTTGCCCGTGCGTTTGTCTACCGCAAGCACAAAATGATCGACATAGTTGCCGCGATACAAAATCACCGAATCACCCGCGATTATGGGCGACGTGGCGTTGCCGCCGAACGATTTTGTCAGTGGCATTTTTACGTCCCACAGTTTCTCGCCAGTGATGTCAAAGCAGATCAGCCCATATGATCCGAAGTACGCCACTACGCGTTCACCATCGCAGGCAGGCGAACTGCTCGCCGGATTAAAAGACGGGTGGCCCTTTTCCATCTGTTCAACCGCCACATCCCGCTGCCACCGCGTGCTGCCGCTGGCGCGGTCGATACAGATGACCGCGAGACTCTTTTTCTGTTTATTGTATGTCGTCAGAAAAATCGCATCACCAACAACACACGGCGAACTATGACCTGCCTCTAATGAGACGCTCCAGAGTTCGTTTTTGCCGGGCCCGAATTGGATCGGTGGAGATGGGCCAGCTGCGATTCCGGACGAATTCGGGCCACGAAACTGTGGCCAATTGGCATGACTGGTAGCAGTCGCGACAAGGCAAAGGCTGAAACAGCTCGCCACGAGCCATCGATTGATTCGGTTGCGTTGCTGCACAGGTGAACCTTCCGACTAAGACGATGACGAATTGAGAGCGGCCGGTTCCAACCGAAAAAGGTGTGACGTCAGCCCGGCAACCAGCTCTACGATTGATCCGATGTGACCGTGGCAACGCAATCCTTGTCGCGTTGATGGCGTTTGCGTGGGCCATTCAACAGTGTACCGATTGGTGTGTACCGGACAAATAACTGGTAACTGATCAGCAGAACGGCACTTGTCAAAGTGCAGACGATCAGGAATTTTAGTCCTGCAGCAGCGGGCCAGTCACGTACGAGAAATTGAACGTAGATGATTAACGGAATGTGCGCGAGATACAGCCAGTATGACGAATCGCTCAGGTACCGCAGCACCTTGTTTTCTGACGCCAGCCAGCGACGAAAACCCCCGATCATGCCGATCGAAAGACACCATGCATAAGCACTCTGAGCAACCGCGGCAACCGCTTTGCCGTTTGGGTCCGACATCGCTCCTAAACCCACAGGAAACAGCATCAATAACGACATCGGCAGGAGCAGCCACCAGTATTTTCCCAGTCGACCTTCATCATCGGTCGCGTCAAAGTAGCACGCGCCGAAGAAGAAGAAACTGCTGTAGTAAAGCAACGTTGCCAGGCGCGGAATGATTGTCAGCGAAGTCGATGGGCCGAACAGATTCTGCGTGTCAAGCATGTAGAACTGTGGAATTGCAGTCAATGGAATCAACCACAGAAATCGCCAGCCTGGCACGGTAAGGGTCGCTGGAATTTGGGTGATTCCCAACGACGAAACAATCAACGCCATCACTGCGAAGGCAACCACCAACAGGCATAAGAACCACAAGAACCAAAGATGACCAAGGAGCGGCTGTTGCGCAAACCAATTAGCAAAACCGTTGGCAGCCTTTGATTCTTTGTTGACGTTTTTGGAAACCGGACCGTCGGCTTGTGGTGTTGGAACTGGTGCGCTCATCAACTCGGCGATGCGTTTTTGTCCGGCCGCCCATTCGTCTTTGTCGACTTCAAGACCGGGGACCAGCGAGGCTACGTAATGTGTCAACTCCCAAGGCAGGAACAGATTTTCAACGGGTCGCCTGCCGTCTTTATCGAGCACATTTGTGTCTGCGCCGGCATCGAGCAGTGCTTTGACACATTCCGCATGTCCAAAGAACACGGCTGTATGCAGCGCCGAATTTCCGTCTGCATTGGGCCGATCCAGGTCGACTCCTTCTTCCGCGAATCGTGCGATCGATTCATGATCACCAATCGCGGCGGCATGGATGATGTCGGCGGGAGTTTCGGTGATTGTGCCTTGAGTGGCCTGTGGCTTCACATGTTCACTGATCCAGCCGACCAGCGGAATGATAGTCAGCATACCGATCAGCAGCGGAAGAAAGATGCGTTGAAAACGATGTTTCAACAGAGCGGACAGGCCTCGTTTTCGCCAGAGCATGGTCGTGAAGAACCCGCTGACCAGAAAGAAAACCGGCATGCGAAAGCCGTGAATTCCATAGAGCAGCAATCCGAAGAACTCGTTGGCTCTGCTGTCTTCGACTGGCCAGAAATAACGACTGAGCGGAATGAATGACAACGCTCCATGCAGCACGATGCCGAGCAGCATTGCAATGCCTCGCAGTGCGTCAAGATCGTGGCGGCGAGCGATCAATGTTGGCGTTTGGTCGGATTGAGTTTGTACTGTTTCGGCAGCTTCAGGCATCGGTTGAAGTCAGTGTGCGAGATTGCGAAGCGACATTCGCTTTCGAAAGTTTCTGATTAAACAGCAGCACACTGATACTATCAACATTTCCTCGAAAATGTCTTTGCCAGGAATCGAATCTGGTCGTCGACCTTCGCAACGTCGCGTGAGAATCCGGCACACTCCGAAGACAACGCGATCCTGGAGTTTATCAGCTTGTGATTCGTGGATCGTTTGGGTCCGATGAATCGGACGAATTCCCCAAAGGATTCACAAAGGCTCGCGCTGCTCGATCAAGTTCAGGCAGCGCTGGTTTGCGAAGCTGTTGTGAGCAACGGCGCGAGGATTCGAACCCCGTAAAACAGTTTTGGAGGCTGTCTGCTCTCCCAGGAGCACACGGCTGTGAATAACGATCTTTGTTGAGCGGAAGGAGCGGGAGTCGAACCCGCAAGACGCGTTGAAACACGTTCGGCCGGCTTCCAACCGGATCCCATCGCCAATCGGGTTGCCCTTCCGTTTCGTCTTTGCCGGACATAAAAATAGCATCGGGGAGATTCGAACTCCCAACCTCTCGGTTCTGAGCCGAGCGCCTCTGCCAGTTGGGCTACGATGCCGTGTCAAGCACCCGATCACGATCAAACGCACATAACAGTGACGCCCTGGAGAAT
>CAYZYB010000176.1:0-7943 GCA_964481505.1 uncultured Planctomycetaceae bacterium
GTATACACGGCACAGAATGGCGAAACGGTCGTCACGGGAGCAGGTAACACGCTGGTGAATGGTGTTCGTTCGCCATTCACTGTTAGTTCTCTCGGGAATGTTGTGGTCGATCTGGGAGCAGGAAACGATCAGCTGGTTGTCTTTGGCTCGGCAGCCGATGCAGCGACAACCATCAGTATCGAAACCGGTACTGGAGACGACCGTGTGTATATGACCGAAACGAATACCGGGGCCGACGTCAGCATTTCCAATGAAGGTGGCAACGACGTTCGAAGAATCAGCGAAACCACACTCGGTGGTCTGGATCTCAACGGTGCTGGATCGTCTGCGCTTGAGAACTCTGTCGTTAACGGCAACCTCGCGTCTAACAGTAACGGCGTCAGCAATATTGCCGTTGCCGGAACACGGGTCACGGGATCAACCAGCCTCAATGGATCAGGTTCCGGTGACACATTCGTAACGTCTCAGTCGATCTTCGATGGCCTGTTCGATGCTCGTGGCAATGGTGGCCGCGATGTTCTCGCTCTGGCCAGCAGCGAATTCAACAGTGCCGTTGTTGTCGCTGGAGACGCAGGGAACGACATACTGGGAGCTCGTCGTGGCAACACCTTTGCCGCTGACAGTGACTACGATGGCGGGCAGGGGGACGACGTGTTTGCTTCAGACAATCAGGGTGTTGCACCAGCGCAACGCCGTATCGAATCCAGTAGCAACACCAGCCTGGACGGACTGATCGACCTCGCGCTCAGTGACTTCGATGGTCTGCTGCTGGATCTTTGAGCCTGACTCGACAATCCGATGAAAACCACGACGCCTCTCTTTGTCATAAAAGAGAGGCGTCTTTCGTTGCAGGCACGGGCCTAACGGCAGCTCCGATGACTCCGAAATCCCGGATTCGCGAGCAATCGGCCTCAAATTTGACAGCAGAAGCGGCGTTCTTCAATTTGCCGAAGGTCTGGGTCGACCAGCAACGTCGGCAACGAGTAACATTCGCGGCCCATAGCGACGCGGCGCAAATGATTTATCGCCCGCCCCAAAGCCACAACGCGCTCTTTGAGAACACCATGGATCCCAAGTTCATTCGCAACTTCAGCATTATCGCTCACATTGACCACGGCAAAAGTACGCTGGCCGATCAATTGCTGCTGCAAAGCGGAACGATCACAGAACGTGAATTCCGATCACAGATTCTCGACGACCTCGACATCGAACGCGACCGTGGCATCACAGTCAAAGCCCGCTCTGTCACAATCAATTACGAACACGAAGGCGACACATACGAACTTAACCTCATCGATACACCGGGCCACGTCGATTTCCACTACGAAGTCAGTCGCAGTCTTGCTGCGTGTGAAGGAGCCCTCCTGCTGGTCGATGCATTCCAGGGCGTCCAGGCTCAAACCGTAGCCAACGCATACGCCGCCATCGAAGCAGATCTGGAAATCATCATCTGCGTCAACAAGATCGACCTGGCTGTCGTTCGAGTTGACGAAGTGCTGGAAGAAGTCGAAACAATCCTTGGACTCGACGGCACCGATGCCTTGAAAGTCAGCGCCAAGACGGGCCTCAACGTCGATACTGTCTTCGATGCATTGATCAACCGCATGCCGGCTCCCTCCGGATCTCGCGATAACCCGATGAAAGGCCTTGTCTTCGATTCGAAGTACGACAAATACCGCGGCGTCGTGACGTACGTGCGAATGGTTGATGGTGTTGTTCGCAAAGGTGACAGCATTCGATTTATGCGAGAAGGCGTCAACAGCGAAGTGCTGGAAATCGGTCAGTTTCGCCCGGGCCTGGTGCCCTGTAAAGAACTCGGCCCCGGCCAGGTCGGCTATATTCTGACGGGCGTAAAAGAACTCAACCGAATTACTATTGGTGATACCGTCACCATGGCTCAGGAACAGGCTGACGAACCGCTGCCTGGCTACGAAAAGCCGAAGCAGATGGTGTTCTGCGGAATGTTTCCACTCGATGCAACCGACTTCGAAGCGCTGCGAGAGTCGTTGTTGAAGCTTAGCCTGAATGACTCCAGCTTTTCGTTTTTCCCCGAAACATCGGACGCTCTCGGATTCGGTTTCCGTTGCGGTTTTTTGGGGATGCTGCATATGGAAATCATCCAGCAGCGTCTTGAACGTGAACAGGATCTCGATCTGATTCAGACGGCGCCTAACGTAACATACGAAGTCTTAAACAAGAAGGGCGAAACGCAGGTCATCGACAACCCGCAGGATGTTCCGGACCCCAGTCTGATCGAAGAGTTTCGCGAACCCATTGCCCGCGTGACGTTCATCGTTCCGTCCGAAAACGTCGGCACAATCATGCAGCTCAGTCAGGACCGCCGAGGCGTTTACAAGAACACCGAATACCTTGGGCCGCAGCGAGCTCAGGTCGTTTACGAATTGCCTTTGAGCGAAATCGTGTACGACATGTACGACAAGCTGAAGAGCGTGACGCGCGGATACGGCACAATGGACTACGAGATCATCAAATACGAAGCCGCTGACCTGGTGAAAATGGACATCCTCGTCAAAGCCGAACGAGTGGATGCGTTGTCATCGATCGTCCATCGTTCAACAGCTGACCGCCGCGGTCGAGCGTTGGTGAAACGACTTAAGAAAGAAATCAACAAGCACCAGTTCGAAATCGCCATTCAGGCGGCCATTGGCGCCAAAGTGATTGCTCGAGAGACCATTTCAGCTTTCCGCAAAAACGTTACCGCTAAGTGTTACGGCGGCGATATCTCACGTAAAAGAAAGCTGCTGGAAAAACAGAAAGAAGGCAAAAAGCGGATGAAGCAGTTTGGTGCAGTCGAAATCCCACAGAAGGCGTTCCTGTCTGTGCTGGAAGCAAATCGAGACGAGTAGCCGAACGCGCACCAACCTATCCCCACAAAGTAGTGGTGGCTTCCAGCCGCCAATCGAAAACGTCTGCCAATCAGCCACCGCGGATCCTGCCATCCAGAGCAGCGTAGTTGTTCAATGTGGGACACTTCTCCCACACGAACCAGTAGATTTCCCGTCCAGTTTGCAGGTATCATTAGCAATTGCAAAGTCCTGAATCTTCCGAACGCACACTGAGGCTGATTGATGCTGATGCGGTTCTTTACCCTTATTGCTGCCCTGACGTTTCCATTTATTGCAACCAATGCTAATGATGTGCGATTGCTGCCAAATCGTGTGATACTCGACGGGCAGCACGCTCGACAACGCGTGACGATCGAAAGCTATGACGGTGACACCGCAGTGGGCACCTTCTCGGCAGCAAAACTGTTCAGCGGTGACGAACAGATTGTTCGCATCGATGGAAACGAAGTTGTTTCTGTCGGAAACGGCACCACGACGATCACTGCCGCGGCGGACAATGTTAAATTCGCCTCCGCTCAAATCACTGTCACCAACGCAGCACAGCGGATGCCGTGGACGTTTCGCAACCACGTTCAGTCGGTGCTCGCAAAGCAAAGCTGTAACAGTGGAGCCTGCCATGGCGCTTTAGCGGGCAAAGGTGGGTTTAAGCTCTCGCTGCGAGGTTACGACACGGACCGTGACCATTTCAACATTACAACTCAACAGCTCGGTCGGCGAGTCGACCTGGCCGATCCGGCACTCAGCCTGCTCCTTACGAAACCAACCGCAGCCGTTCCGCACAAGGGCGGAAAACGGATCGACGCCGATTCTCTTGATTATCGAGTGCTGGCAGAATGGATTGCCGATGGAGCTCCCGCGCCAGCAGAAAACGACGCACGCCTGGCACGGCTGGAAATTCTTCCGGAAAACGTGACGCTGAAGAAAGGGCAGCAGCAGCCGATGATTGTGCGCGGCCACTATTCGGACGGGCGTGTGGAAGACGTCACGCAGTGGGCAAAATTCACTTCAGCCAACGAAGCGGTCGCAACCGTTGCAGAAGACGGCACGGCAAGTGTCATCGGGCCAGGCGAAGGAGCGATTTCAGCATGGTTTGGCAGCCAGATCGTAATCTCCCGCATCACCTCCCCCTTCGAACAGGAAATTTCACCGGAAGCCTACCTTCTGGCTGGACGACGCAACTTCATTGACGAATTGGTTTTGAAGCAACTACGTCGACTTAACCTCAACCCATCTCCAACGTGTTCTGAGGAAGTGTTCGTTCGCCGAGTTTACCTCGACACAATCGGCACCCTGCCCACCTCTTTGGAAGTTCGCGAATTCCTGGCAGATGGCTCACCCGCAAAGCGAGACGAACTGATTGATTCGCTGCTCGAACGTTCTGAATTCGACGATTTCTGGTCGCTGCACTGGTCGGATCTCTTGATGATCAACGGCAACCTGCTGCGTCCCGACGCAGTCAAAGCGTATTACACCTGGGTGCACGATCAGGTCGAAGCGAATACTCCCTGGGACGAATTTGCACGCGAAGTGATCACCGCCAAAGGCTCCAGTATGGAAAATGGAGCCACCAACTTCTTCGCTCTGCACCAGGCGCCGGAAGACATGGCAGAAAATGTTAGCCAGGCGTTTCTGGGTCTGTCGATTGGTTGTGCCAAGTGCCACAATCATCCGCTCGAAAAATGGACCAACGATCAGTACTACAGTTTTGCGAATTTGTTTTCACGTGTGCGAGCCAAAGGTTGGGGAGGCGACGCCAGAAACGGCGACGGAAAGCGAACTCTGGTCACCGTTTCATCGGGAGAACTCATTCAACCACGCACAGGCAAGCCGCAACCACCGACTCCATTGGACGCCGAGCCGCTTCCGTTCGACAGCGAACGTGATCGCCGTGAATATCTTGCCGACTGGCTGGTGTCACCGCAAAACAAATTGTTCGCTCGCTCGATCACCAACCGCGTGTGGAGCAACTTTATGGGCGCCGGCCTGGTCGAACAAATCGATGACATGCGAGCATCAAACCCAGCCAGCAACGAAGAACTGCTGCAGGCGCTGGCCGACTATCTCGTCGACAATAAATACTGCCTGCAGTCGTTGATGCGTGAAATCCTAAAATCCGCGACCTACCAGCGTGAAAGCATCCCGCTGGCAGATAATTCTGGCGATCGCCGCTACTACTCACGCTATTACCCCAAACGCCTCATGGCGGAAGTGATGCTTGATGCGGTATCGCAGGTCACTGGTGTCCCCAGCGAATTCAACAAAATCGCCTTCCCCGGCGCTGACGTTCGCGACACAGATTTCTACCCCAAAGGCACGCGAGCCATCCAGCTGTATGATTCGGCCGTGCAATCGTATTTCCTGCAGACTTTCGGCCGCAACCAGCGTCGCATCACCTGCGAATGCGAACGTAGCGACGAACCCAGCATGATTCAGGTTCTGCACATCAATAACGGCAACACCATTAACGGAAAGCTGTCTGAAAAAGACAATCAGCTCCAAAAACTGCTCGACCAATTCAAAGACAACCACGCTGCATTGCTGGACGAAATCTTCCTGTCGTCTCTATCACGCTATCCTCGCGACAACGAAAGAACAGCAATGTTAAAACTACTGGCAGAAAGCAAACCCGAAGACCGCCGTGTGCTCCTGGAAGACATCACCTGGGGAATCATCAGCAGCCGCGAGTTTCTGTTTAATCATTAACACTCGCTAAACTGATGAGGCGTGCTTCTGTAGAAAGCTCGCTCAGAGTAATATGAATTCTCGGTGCCTCAGAAGAACCCAAAACAAGACCCGCGGCAAGATCAGGCGGTTGAACGCCTGATCTAAGTCCGAGGGTATAGGGGAGATTGAGTCGAGAGTTGAGTGTCGCGTTGGCCGCCACTCACTAACTTTCTGACCTAGAATTCGCCGATCACGTTTCCGTCGTTTCGAGCACCCAGGTTTCGCCAGATTCCAAGATCGATGTTTTCGCTGATGCTGCGAACCGATCCATCCATCAAAAGTGAGTTGACGACTCCGACGTGCCAGCTGCGAGATGTGACTGCCGCATAAGTCGCACCGGTGCAGGTCTTGTCTTCACGGCATGAAGTGTAATCACCTTCCATCGGACGAATGCCGCCGGGAACCAATACTTCTGCATTTGGTGGAAGGGTTGTCGTGAAGCCGGTCTGATGGACGCGACCGTCGACCCATTCTGTGTGTCCAGTGTCTGACTTGTTGTCACCACCTGCACTCACAAGCGAGTCCACGTCAACAGACAAGCCCGGGATCGTTGCGGTTCCTGCAGAACCATCTCGGTTATAGGCAGTGAATGCTTTCACCTCTGAAAATGCCAGCGTGTTGGTGGTGCCATCGGTGAAATCCCGTGTGCCGAATCGTGAATTCGGATGGAAGGCTCCATCGCCACCTCGTCGTGTGGCGTTGTCCCAGACGTTCCACGTGCCGCCATTATAGCCGTAGGTAATTGGGTAGTGCTCAGCATCACCGTTGTCGTCCACACGCTGCCGATCGTTAATTTCACTCGGGCAAATGTAAGCGCCAACGCGCTGAGTCGCTATGCCTGCGTTAATGGCGTCGTCGTAAGCAGACTCCAGTTCCGCACTATTGTAAAGATTTGTTCCTTCCAGATACGGCAGAATACGAGCGTGAACCGACCACTCGCCACCGTTTGTGTCCAGTGTGCTGATGTCCGAAACGAACGAAGGAGGAAATGCGGAATGCACGTCCAGGTAGTTATGCAGAGCCAAGCCGATCTGTTTCAAATTGTTCTTACACTGTGTTCTTCTGGCGGCTTCTCGAGCCTGTTGAACGGCTGGCAACAGCAGTGCGATGAGAATGGCGATGATGGCAATCACCACCAGCAATTCGATCAGGGTAAAGCCACGTTTTGTTCTGGTTTGTTGAGGTGTTCTCACAGCTTGATCCATTTTGTTAAAGCGTTGTTGGAACTTCGATGCTCGACGAACATCGATTATCCGAGCGTGGCTGGCTGCAGTTGTGGCTGGCTGGCATCGGGACTGAGATTCAATCTCAGGACTCGGGCAGTATTCCCGACAGAACGGATAGTTTCAAGTCCGTTCAATTCGATATCGCCGGGTTTGCATGAATTCTCAGCGATGAGGCTCATTCGGCAACATGGACATCCCAAAAGTGGTCGCGGTCGAAATTTTGTCAGTCTATTTGCTACTCAACAAGAGGTTTGACACTGAGTCTCAATCGCGGTAGTGTTCGCTGCATAGTCTGTTTAGGTCAGCAAATGGCAGGAAATTACGCTCAGCTGGCGTGTCCGCAACTCCCTCAGCATTACACACAACGGCATGGCAATCTCAGACGAATCAAGACCCACAGAACCAAATCCCCCACCTCAACAACAGAGTCTGAACGTGGTTAGCTTCCGGGAATTAGCGGCTGGAAAAGGCGAAGTCGTTATCGAGCACGACGGCCAGCAATATCGCCTGCGCAGCACTCGAAACGGCGGCCTGATCCTGAACAAATAAGTGCGACTGCTGAGAGCATGCTGCGGTGGATTCATGGAAAAGGATCCGTCGATGACAACATCCCCTCAGTGAACGTACACTGCCCTCCGGAGAAGTCGGTGCCGAGCCTGGCAGCCGTTAGCAGAATCGAAAGGTATCTCCGATCGGTTGCACCTTGCTTGAACGAGTAACCTGAATTCATCACGCCTGCCTGGAGTTAGAACGAGATGAGAATTGTTGCAATAGGGCTGATCGCCGCGATGACCACGCAGTTCCTGGCAACCTGCAAAGTTGCCGAGAGTTCCGGCAGGCCGAATGTTCTGTTCATCGCAATCGACGACCTGAACGATTGGGTTGGTTTTCTCGGTGGCCATCCTCAGGCAAAGACGCCTCACATGGATGCGCTTGCCAGGCGGGGTAGGAATTTTGTCAACGCTCATTGTGATGTTCCGGTTTGCTCGGCGTCCAGAGCCAGTGTGATGTCGGGCGTCGCCGCAACCACTCACGGCAGCTACGAACTCGGACCGAAGTATGAAGAACTCCCCGCGCTCACCAAAGCTCCAACGATGCAGGGCTACTTCAAGCAGCATGGTTACTC
>CAYZYB010000177.1:0-7918 GCA_964481505.1 uncultured Planctomycetaceae bacterium
TTTCCGTACACGGAGCGGCCTGTTTTCTCGGTGCTCATACCCGTCAGCAATCCGAAGCCGACATAACCGCTGTACCAGCCGTCAGCGACCCACGCGCCGATTGCATTTTCGCCGGACTTCACGTGATCTGTTACGTCGTAGGTGTTGTAGTACGCTCGCTGGCGATAGTCCGTCCAACCGGGAGCAAACAGGCTGTCGCCGACGCGTTGGTCGTTGAGATGCAATTCGTAAACGCCGAGCGCCGTGGAATAGATCGTCGCTCGACGAATCTGCTTCTTCGCCGCGAAGTCCTTGCGATACTGTCGCGCTGCTGGAAGGTGTAGCACCTTGACGTCTGTGGCAATCGGCGTCTCGTCGCGGAAGCTGATGTATTCCGCCGACCAATCGGCATCGGAAAGCAGACCCATCGACCACGACGCCGTTTGGCTCCAGGTAGCAGTGGTACCGTCGACATCCCACACTCCTACTTTCCAATAGCATTGCTGCTGCGAAGTGAGCGGAACACCCTGATACTTAACGAAGAGTGTTCGATCAGAAGTGACCTTTCCGGAATCCCACAGGTCCGTCTCTCCAGCGGCGAGTTTCTCCTTCGTGCTCGCCACAAGAATCTGATACGCCACTTGCTTTGCGCCGCGAACCTTCGAATCCAGCGCCCAGCTCAGGCGTGGCTTCTGAATGTCGATTCCCAGCGGGTTTTCTACGTATTCGCACCGCAATCGCGCAGGAGTCACGGGCGCTGAGTCATCTGCTTTAACGCTATTATTGAGGAGCAAGAGAAAAGAAAGTGTCGCGAGCAGGCGCATATTGGTTCCTACAGTTACTGAATTCGGATCACTCAAAAGTTCAATGTTGCTACGCTCGCCCGAACGTGAATTTCTGCCGCCTGATAACAGCGGTGTTCGGGCGGACCAGAACTCTCGCCGTTACTGAGCTTCAACTTCCGGCGCGTCAGTCGGGAGCTCGCGCCCCATCCACATTGGCGTGGCGACGAACCAGGCTATGGTCCCAATCAACGCCGCAAGCTTGACGGCGCCATGACTCATCCATCCCGCAAAGTACAGCAGGCACGGAACGATGGTCGCAACAAGTGCGACCAGAGAGACTAGCTTCGTTGCCATGTTATTCCCCTTTCGTCGAATTCTATTGTGTTCGAAAAGTGCAGTTCTGTGATGAACTACTGAGCGTTCGTTGTGAGCGGTTTTTGCATCATCTTGCTCAGCCCGACGTAGACGATTCCACAGGCGCACCATGCAGGAATTACGGCATAAACAGCAAACACTCCCTGCCATAAAATCAGGTACAGTCCGATGGCGACGGGGAGCAACCAGGCAACCAGCACAGCCATGTTGATGGCAATGTTGTTCTTCGAAGCATATTCGTCCGCGAGTCCCAGCTTCTTCATAACGTAGAAGTCGGCGAAAATAATCGCGCCCATTGGGCCGAGAACCGTGCCGTAGGCTCCGACGAATCCCAACAACTGAGCCGACAGGTTTGGAAATGCTCCGGCCAGTGTTGCGACGGCTCCGGCAACGAGGGTCATCGCCGTTCGAGAGCTCTTGGGAAAAACGCCCTGCAGAGCCAGGCCGGCTCGATAGATTGTCGGATTCGCAGTCGTCCATCCGGCGATGACAACGCAGATGATCCCTGCCCAACCGAGAGACTGAAAAGCCAGCATGCCCGGATTGGCACTCACCTTGCCATCAGAGCTCACCGCCAGCTCAGGCTGCACTTTGATCAACGCAGCCAGCAGTAAAGCCGCAGCGATCCATGCCATGTAGTGTCCGAGAAACATGCCGATAGCCGGTGCCCAGCCCGATGATTTGCTCCGAGCAAACCGAAAAATTGACAGATCGGCCATTCCAAAGTGCATCGCACCGTTGCAAAGCCACGCAAAGACCACGATCTTCCAAAAACCGAATGTCCCCGCGCCGTTTCTCTCCTGCACAAATGTAATCGCGTCAGTCCAGAATCGCCCTTCGCTGATCGCGGCAACGCTTGTGGCCTCCATTTGTACGAGTGACACAATTCCACAGGCAGCGAAGACCGCAATCATCCAGGGAGCCGCAATGTTGGCGACACGGGCCACTGTTTCGTAGCCTGCGGAGGCAATGACGGCCATTACGATTCCCACGATTACGACCAATGCGGTAAACGATGGAGCTCCAAAATCGAACGTTGCTTCCGGCACCTCGTAGAAAATATCGAATGGCACGCCGACGGCACTTGCAGAAACCGTCACCATCGCTCCCGCCAGAAAACAAAACAGCAGACCGTTGACCAGATTGTAGAGCTTCACCAGCGAACGCCCCGCGATGCGTTCCAGTTGGTAGTACAGTGTCATACGCTTTGCAACAGCGATGGGCGTGACCAGAAATCGCCACGTCAGCACTGCAAGAATGTTGCCGAACAGCAGCCCCAGAATCAGATCCTGCAGACTCGCTCCCGCAGCCAGAAACAGCGGGCCAATCATGAATTCCGTACCGGCAGCATGCTCACCGGCATACATCCCCCAGAACTTTCCCGACCCAAGAAACGCGGAGTCCGGCACCGGTTCGCGTTCGTATTCACCGCCGCTGTTCGAGTCTTCTTCACTCATGAATGTTCTCGCCGATTAGAGTGTATTGTGTTGGGTATTTGTGCTTCGCTGGAAACAAACCCCGTTCTAAGCGTCCGCCATCTCAGCGTTTCGCAACGCTTGGAAGTCGTTTTCGTAGACTCGAATGTTCTCCAGCCATTCCGCGCCGACTGGTACGTCCATCGTCTCGCAATAGTGATTCCAGATGGCTCCCAGAGGCATCATTTTCTGCTCTTCCATCAACGCCAGGCGTGCCGTGTAGTCGCCGTCATTCTCGAGCTGCTGCAGCTTTTCAGTGGGCTCGAGAAGTGCTGCCAAAAGAGCTTTCAATGTGTTGCGAGTTCCAATCGCCCATGCAGCAACGCGATTGATGCTGGCATCAAAGAAGTCCATGCCAATATGAACACGTTCAAGGTAGTCCCCGCGAACAACCTCCTGCATGATCGCCTGAAGCTCATCGGTGTAAGTCACCACATGATCGCTGTCCCAGCGAACTCCACGACTCACGTGCAGCAACAGTTCCGGCACGTACATCATCACGGAAGAAATTTTGTCCGAAATCACCTCCGTCGGATGAAAGTGACCCGCGTCCAGGCACAGCACTTTGTTGCGCGACATCGCATAGCCCATGTAGAATTCGTGAGAGCCCACGACGCAGCTTTCTGAACCGATGCCAAACAGCTTGCACTCAACGGCATCCAGAGTCTGTTTGGGCGAAAGGACGTCAGTAAAGATTGCGTCCAGTGATTCTGCCAGCCGTTCCCGAGGCGCTCTTCGATTGGCGGGCGTGTCTTTGTAGCCGTCAGGCACCCAGAAATTGTTGATGCACGGACTACCCTGAGCGGCTCCCATCGCGGCGGCAATCCTGCGGCTCGCAATACCGTGTTCGATCCAGAACTTTCGAATTCCGTCGTCGGAGTGCGCCAGCGTGAAGCCGTCAGACGCGTTTTTGTGTGAAAAGTAGCTGGGGTTGAAATCAAGACTCACATCATTGCTGCGTCCCCAATCGATCCAGCTTTGGAAATGTTCAACGCCGATTTCATTACGGTCAACCGGGCCGTGAAATTCCCCGTACAACGCGTGCAGATTCAAGCGATGTTTCCCGGGGATCAATGAATACGCCATTTCCAGATCACGGCGTAGTTCGTCGGCCGTCCGAGCTCGACCGGGATAGTTGCCGGTCACTGCAAGGCCATCGCCCAGCGAACTGCCATCGCCTTCGAAGCCAGCAACATCGTCTCCCTGCCAGCAATGCACGGAAATCGAAATGTTACGAAGTCGTTTCAGTGCCGCTTCGACATTCACGCCCTGATCGGAATATTGTTGTACAGCAAGTTCAAAGGCTTGTTGGACTCTACCAGACTTCGATTTCATCGATTGCCTCTTTAGTTTTTTCGCATGACGACCTTCACCAACAGTTCGTATTCTAATCCATGACGCATCTGAAACCTTGACGATCGTGACAGTGAGTAGCACAATAGTGCCACGGTGGTTTTGGGAGTTGCCGAGGCCATAAATGTGCAAATGCTAAGAATGTCACTCTGTTCACGGCAGCTGATTGAATGCGAACACTAAGAAAACAAGACTGGTTTCACGCTGACGGATTTCCTCTCACCGTCGAACGGCGAGACCCTCAGGAGCCGTTTGGTCTGCATTGTCACGAGTTCTCCGAGATCGTGATTATCACTGGTGGCCAGGGCATCCATATTACTGGCGAGGCGTCCTACGATCTTTGCGCCGGAGACACGTTTGTGATCGGCGGCGCTCGCCCGCACGACTATTTGAACATGGACAAGTTACGACTGATCAATGTCCTGTTTGATCCGAATGATCTGCCAATGGGGCTTGGTGATCTACAAACACTGCCAGGCTATCACGCCATGTTCAATCTCGAACCCGCTTGGCGCGATCGACACCGATTTGAGAGTCGTCTGCAGCTTGCTCCCGGCGAACTGGTGACAGCCATTCGCCTGGTTGATCGCATCGACTCAGAATTAGAGCATCGCAATCCGGGTTTTCGAGTCGTTGCGACAACCACATTTCTGCAACTCGCGACGTTCCTGTCTCGCTGTTACAGCCGAGCTCGCAATCCTCATAGTCAATCACTTCTTAGAATTGCCGAAGCTATCGCGCACATCGAAAGTCACTTTGCAGAACCCGTCGCGTTGGCGGAACTTGTGGAAATATCGGGGATGTCTCGCAGAAGTTTCATTCGCACGTTTGAATCCGTCATGGGGGACTCACCAATTCGTTATCTGATTCGAGTCCGAATTCAACGTGCGTGTCGACTGCTGCTACAAACCGAAGAGAGCATCACCGGCATCGCTATGCAGGTTGGATTCAGTGACAGCAACTACTTCGCTCGCCAATTCAAAATCATCAACGGCGTCACTCCGCGAAGTTACCGAGCCAACAATTGCCGCAGCGTCGGGAATCTGCCTTGAAGTCGAGCATGCTCCACTAAACTTCGAAGGCAGAATCGGTTGCGCATGTTTTTTAATGACATGTACTGGCACATCGCAGACCAATCCGATGCTAGAAGACAGACGTCGACTCTATGCCTGTTGTCCCATCTGTCTCAGCCATCTGTAATGTGATTTGATGGCGGACGTTGTGCTGCGGTACGAGTAGTATTTGACGCCAAATTCTGCTGACGTCTCTTCAACGATCTTCGAAAGTGCGGGGTAATGAATGTGGCAGATTTGTGGAAACAGGTGGTGTTCAATCTGAAAATTCAAACCACCGGTGAACCATGTTGCCAGCCAGCTGTTTCGAGCGAAATTGACTGTTGTTTCGACCTGGTGAACTGCCCAGGCGTTCTCAATCTTCAGTGAATCTTCGTCGGGCTGAGGGAAGTCGGCGTGTTCCATCACATGAGCTAACTGAAATACAACGCTCATCATCAGCCCTTCGAAAAAGGACGCCGCGAGAAAGAGGACTGCGACGTGCTGCCAGGAATGCAGAGACAAAGGGATTCCGAAGGCGAATGTCAGGAAGAGGACTTTACCAACCAGCAGAAGTGCAAGTTCTTTTCCACGAGGTCGTGGCACGCGAGTGTCTCCGACACGCCCACGAACAAGAGCGACGACGTCATCTCGAAACTGCCACTTAAACGTGATGAGTCCATAGAAGAACCAGAGGTAGAGATGCTGCCACCGGTGATAAAAGAATCGTGGTTGATGTGGTGAAAGTCGTCCCAGAACGCCAAGGTCAATGTCGCCATCAACGCCCGTTACGTTTGTATAGGAGTGATGCACTATGTTGTGCGTGCGTTTCCAGACAAAAGAGCTGCCGCCAAGTACATCCAGTGTGAACGCCATCAACTGGTTGACCAGGGGACTCTTCGAATAAGCTCCATGGCCGCCATCGTGTTGAATGTTGAATCCAACCGCCGACATCGCGACGCCAAGAGAAATGGCTAAGGGAAGCGCCACGGGCCAGGTGGTGGCGAAGAATACCAGGCCAACATACGAAGCCACGAGCCACGTCAGGATGACCGCAGTCTTGACGTACATTCGCGGATGATCGCGTTTCGACTGATTTGTTTCGGCAAAGTACGCATCCGTTCGGTGCCGCAGGGCCTGCATAAAGCCATCCGACTTCCCGAACTTGACAAGCTTCGACTCGGTGGCGTTTGAGTCTGAAGAGATGGCCTTTTCACCATCTGCCGGCTCCACGAGCAGCGTGGACATATTTGGGTCTTCCTGACGGAGGTCTTGAAACTCGACTGAAATCGAAACGAAACGGGCACCGCGAAAAAAGCACAGTGCGGCGTCTAAATGTTATCAGGACCAACCAGAACTGCGATCTTGCCCGTTTGTGCTTTACAAATCAGTGACAACTGTGACAGAACGTTGACAATCGACCGAGCCATCATGGTTACTTACCAAACACGAATTTCCGACGCTTCATCGCAAGCTTGGCGCAAAAAACAAGCCCGCACCTGAGAAGCGCGGGCTTGTGATTGAACTACAGGTGGCCGGTCGACTACACGTAGGTTTCGCACTGCAATCGAGACAAAATCCAGTGATCGATAAATCGAGCGTCATTGCTGCAGGGATCGAGCGGCTCTTCGGTAACGCGGACGTCGACTTCAACACCTGAAGCACGCATCAGTCGAACAGCATCCAAATTCTGAGCCAGTGTTTCATTCGACGCGGTTCTGGAAACCGTTTGAAGGATATGTTTGCCCCGCAGGTCTTCGACATCGCCCAACGCCAAAGCCGCATCGCAGGATGGCTCTAACAGAATGGCTCCTGCGAACCACTCAGGAGCTTCTGAGAAGAGTTGCAGTGCAACGTCGGCCCCAGTACCCGCTCCGGCAGCAAAAATCCGTTCGCTGTGGATATGGAATGCTCGACGAAGCCGACGTGTTGTGACGTTGACTAGTTTCTTGAGCGGCACTTCGCCGAACTCCAGAGATTCCGCTCGCCAGCCGAAAGAATCTATTCCGTTCAGCACCTTGTTGCCACGCATCGCGAGGCCGCAATAATTTTGATCGCCAATTCCGTTCATCACCAGGTCAAGTTCCGCCTCGCTGCTGTTGTCGTCGTGAAACCACAACATCAACGGGTACGCGTAGTTCTCTTCGTACTTCTGAGGCACGAACAATGATACCGGCCAGTCAGATGATGAAACGGCATCCTGCTGGTCGACGTCACGACAATCGGAATTGTACTGCTCGCACAATTCCTGAAGCTCAACTGGCATGCTGTTGATCTGATTATCCGGAATCAGAAAAGACATTTCGCCCTGCAGGTAGGACTTCGCCTGAACTCGGTTATACATAAAATTCACTTCCGTGATTTGTGAGTTGAGAGGGGATAAACAAATTCACCGATCCTGTGAACTTGCTCTTTAGAAGGAACTGCGGGCCAGATGAAAATTAATCTCTTGAGCCGCCCGCACTTCTTTCCTTAACAGAATTCCGCACAACATCCTGTAGCGGAAAAAATTTACCAGGACATGCCGTTGGTTTTATGGTGTTGTGACCAATGACAAGTCTGGCAGGTATGTCGTATCTCTTCGAAAGGCCGCTCACCAGATGGGTGATCGCCTTCACTTGTTTTCTGGTCGGTGGGTGCTGTTGAAAGTTTCCGATCAAACACACCCCGACACCATTTGCGTTATGAACAATGCTGCCCGAGTGGGCACCGTGAATTTGCTGATTCCATCGAAACGTCGGTTTAATCTCTCCATCATTCATTCCTGCTCCATTGCCGATCACAAAGTGGTATCCAATACCCAGCCAGGCGTTTCCTGAGCTATCCTTCCGCTGCCGGTGAGCAGCGTTGATCGATTCCACACTTCCGGCTGCCGTGGCGGAATGATGCACCACAACGT
>CAYZYB010000178.1:0-7905 GCA_964481505.1 uncultured Planctomycetaceae bacterium
TTATCTAACTGACGCATATCTACCTGGAGATTGAAGCTATGAGGACCTTTGTTCTCGCACTCGTGTTTTCGCTGATAGCAGTTTCCGCCAAAGGCGACCTGCTTCTCGACCTGCAATACACCGATGGATCAACTCACAAGATCGTCAACAGCGGCGATGTTGTGATGGTTGACCTGATCCTTGTTGATCCGAGTGACGACACCTTCATTTCCGCCGAAGGTCTTGCCACAGGGGGAGGTGCTGTGGTGCAAACCGGCGGGGTTGCAGCGGTCGCTTCGTCCGCAGCTCCTGTTCAGGCAGTACCGTTCGATCCGCTCTTTACTGTTGGCGGACCGGCGATTGCAACTCCCCGGCCTGGTTTAGTAGATGCGGTAATTGTTGGTTCTATTGTTCCCGCGGGATTGGGGGCAAGTAGTGTTGTGTTGGCGACGTTTTCTTTCGTTGCAACCGGGACCGTAGCGGAAACGGCGACGCTGACTGCGGATGTACTTGAGCCTGGTTTGCCTGGTTTGGGAAATACGACCTTTACTTCAGGGACGGACTTAGACGCCCTTCTAACAGATCTCGCGGCCACTCCAGCGAATTTTGGCAGCGTGACGCTTGAAATCGCAGCAGTACCGGAACCGTCAACGATCGTTATGGGGCTGTTAATTGCCGGTGGACTGGTCTGGCGACGCCGAAAAGCAGCGTCTGCATAGCATAAGCACAATCGATTCGAACAATCTGAAAGAAGGGTGGAGTGTCGTGCTCCACCCTTCTTTCGTTGGATAAGCTCGGCCAATCTGATTACTTTCTGCCTCTAACAGGAGGCTCTCACCGTGTGGAAGCGGTTTCGGAAATTCACAAAGAGGCGAATTCTCGCGGATTCGTCAGTCAGCGATAACCAGCGGAGACTGTGGTTTGTCTTCTTCGTTATTGTCGGGATGACCTACGCATCGCTGTTGATCGAACACGGTCAGCGGCTTTGGACGCGAGACTATTTTCAGTTCTACCCCGTTTTTGTTGCAGGTGTGTTGTATCTGACGTTCCAGCGTTTTCGTGAAGGCGTTCTGCCTCCGAAACGCAGCTGGCGCATCGAACCGGTTTCGATGTTTGTCGGTCTCGCGATCGTTCCGCTTGCGTTGTGGATCACGTCCCCGCTGCTTGCAGCTGCGTCGTTCCTGCTTGTAGGCAATTCTCTGCTTTGCGGCAATCGATCGGCGCGGCAAGCCTGGCGGCTGCTTGTTCTCCTGATTCCCCTGCCCTTCGGACGCGATCGCTGGTTTGTTCAGGAACTGCAGCAGATATCATCGGCGAAGGCCAGCGTTCTTCTGGATGTCGTTGGCGTGCCTCATTTGATGCGAGGCAATGTGCTTGAATTGACCGACAAACACTTCTTCGTCGAAGAAGCTTGTAGCGGAATTAGTTCCGTCTATTTGATTCTGGCGACCACCTGGTTTTGTCTGGTTTGGTATCAGGCACGTGCGATTCGAGCTGTTCCGTTGTTGCTGTCGGTTTTCTGGTGGGCGATGATCGCAAATGTTCTGAGGATTTTCGGCATCGCGTCGGCTCACTTCTTTTGGAAGATCGACCTTTCAACAGGTGTGTTCCACGAATTGACAGGCGTTGCGGTACTGGCGTTCGCGTTTGGCATGGTGTATCTCACGAAGATTTTCCTGGACTTTATCTTCGATGCCATTGGCGACGGATCGGTGATTCGCGACAACAAAGTGTCGCTCGAACTCACACCGACAGTGATTTGGAATCTTTTCACAGTACGTGATCTCACTGTCGCTCATGGCACCCGTCCCACTCCGCCATTGGGCATTAATGTTCATCGCAGACTGATGCTGCTTTCGATCTCCGGATTTCTGCTGATTTCAGCGACGGCGCGGCTTGGCTATGCTTACTTTCCGGAAGTGTTTCAGGGCTCGGCCTCAACACCGGATTCGTCTGTGAACAGGCTGGCTGACGACATGGAACGACTTAAACGCTTTGACGCCGAACTGTTTTCTGGTTTCTCCGGTGTTCAGGGGGTGAAGTTTGGGCGCGAGAATCCGACGGATGGCGTTGACGTCGTAGGCAAGGCAAAGACCTGCGTCTGGGTTCTTGAACGCGAAACTGGCACGGTAACGGTCACTTTAACCGGACCGCGTGACGCCTGGCGTGATCCACGAACGTCATATCTGGATGATGGTTGGAAGGTTGCCGATGCTGCGATTGCTTCGATTCGCCCGACGTCCAAATCCAACCTGATCATTCTACAACTGATGAATAGTGACGGTCAGTCAGTTTCCGTTTATGACAGTCATTTCTATTCCACCGGAGAACTCATGCAACTGCCGGAACCGGAGTCTGGTGAGATTTTTGGTGATGTTCGGCATCGATTACAGTCTTTGTCAACAGGCATCAAAGGGGGAGCGGCGTGGCAATTCAGGATGGAAGTTCCTCATTCCGGACCGATGATTGACGCGACAGCGGAATCGGGGAAACGGTTCTTTGAGCAACTGCTTTGGCACGTTCTTGATCATTGGAGGCAGACCCAATGATCTTTAAACGCTTCAAAAAATACAGCTTCAATCCACGAAACTTCTTCAGCGGGTTGTTCGGATTCTTTGGCGATTGGGTCCGCAGTCGGTCAATTTCCAGGTTGGCCGTGGGGGCGATCCCTGTCGGAATCTCGACCGGCCTGCTGCTCATGTTCCTGAAAGCGGAAACCCCCGAATACCGGATGCAACTGTCTTCTCGCTACGACGAAATGGCGTTAGCGGCTCTTGAACGTGACGATCTTAAGGCATCCGAACTGTTCTTTTCTCGAACAGTTTCACTAGCGAAAGATAAGAACGCACGCTCATTCAAAACTGCAAAGTTGCTGTACACACGCGGAGTTCAGGACCGTAGCCTTGAGATTCTTCAGGGCCTGGCTCCAATGATGGTTGCTGGATACCAGCCAGCTCATGAATTTCTTGCAGAACATTACCAGGCCCAGCCGGACCAAACGGATGTGACGCGTGCTCTCTCTATGTTTCATCGAATGCACGCATCTGGTCAGTCAGAAAAGCCGCGGATTCGACTGGCTCAATTTCTGTCGGATCGAGGCTACCATGAAAGGGCAATTCGTTGTCTCAAAGGTGTTCTGCAACCGAGTGCTCGACTGCGACTGCAGTTAGTGAGCATTTACACGCGTTCTGCCAACGTGATCGCAGCAGCCAACGAAACGAAGGCCGCAGAAATTGAACTCCGTGATCAGTTGGACGGTGACGAAACAGATGACGAAGTCCGTGTCCTTCTGAGTCGAGCAGTGGCTTGTCAGGGAGAGTTGCTGGATGCAATCTATTTGCTCGCGGAGGGATGCGAAAATCATCCGTCTCCCGTGCTGGCTGACGAACTCATCAAGTGTTATGTGATTTGGTTGTCTGGTATGCCATTAGAATCGAAGCAGAAGCAGATGCGTCAGGTAGAGTTGGCGTTGGAGGTCGATGATACTCAGGAAACACTAACGGAAGTCTCATTGCACAACGGAAAAAAGGCGTCGTTGCCGCGGGCCATCGCAGAACTTCACAACCATGTTCTCAAGGGCGAAGGGCAGTGGCTGTTGACACTCTTAAAAGGGGCGAACGTTGCTTCCGTGGAGCAGGACTATGCAAGCGCCAAGGTGTTGTTTGAACAGGCATTGCAGCAACGTCCAGGGAATGTGGTGATCGCAAACAATTTGGCGTGGACAATGCTGCAACTGTCGAATAATCCAGTGGAGAGTGAAAACAAGGATTCAAAGGAGGCGCCCGTCGATCTTGCCAGAGCCTGGGAACTCGCCAACATGGCCGTGGAAAACCATCCGGACGAACCACAGTTTCGTGAGACGCGTGGGCAGTTGGCAAGTCGACTTGAACGCTGGGAGGCAGCTGTCCGAGATTTGAAAAAGTGCGTGGCACTGGGGCACAGCTCCCCGGCGATCCAGGCCACTCTGGACAGGGCCCGTCGCCAAAACGTGCAGTAGCTTCTCCCTGGAGGGGCAGTTTCATGAATTCCGGCGATCGATTTGCTCTGTTGCGGTTGTAGATTCTGCTGCTCATGCATGGTCGAGGCTGTGAGGTCTTCTATAATGCTCACACCAAATTCCGTGTTTCGAATACTGCAGAAAAGGAGGGACTTTCATGCCGAAGAAAGCCGATTGGCGTTACCACCGCAAGGGCTGAACGTCTTGCACGCGTGCGCAGGAGTTTCTTGCGTCTCATGATGTGGCTACCACCGAAGAAGTGGATGCCAAAAAACAGCGATTTGGTGCCGAAGAGGCTCTTGCGCTGCTACCGGGGATGACCAAAATGCTGGTCGCGAAAGGAAAGAAAGTCACGGAAGTGGATCTGAAGAAAGATCGCCCGGAAGACGAAGCCCTGGCAAAGTTAATGCTTGGACCAACTGGAAATCTGAGAGCCCCCACGATCAAGGTTGGCAAAACGGTGCTGATCGGTTTTAACGCGGAAACCTACGCAGACGTTTTCGGGTAAGCCTCCGCGGCAATCGGCAGCCGCACCGTGGCTCGGTGGTGCGTTTGTCCTGTCAGCCGCTTCGTGTGGGTCAATCCTCTGACCAGCGTCCCGTTCGCAGCCAACCGGACACGCCGTCCAGAACTTTGGGTTCGTAAAATCGCTTGCCGCCATGTGCTGCGCCGTGAAGAACTTCGAAGTGAACCGGTAGTTTTTGTTCCCGGTATTTCCCGTGCAACTCATGAGTCTGATTGATTGGCATCTGTGGATCCTGATCACCGTGAATTAATAGCAGCGGTGGATCTGAAGGGTCGACATGTGTCACGGGGCTGGCGAGTCTTGCAAGATCGCGATGATCTTCAGGCTGTCCACCCAGTAACAAATTCAGCGCAGGTACACGAACACTCAGTCCATGCGGTGTGGATTGTGGCAGGATGGATTCCAGGTTTGATGCGCCGTAAAACGAAATGGCACGCTGTACATCTGATGAAACTCCAGCGTGTTTTCCAACTGTCCCTTCCAGCATTGGGTTGCCGTTTGTCACTCCGACAAGTGCCGCGAGATGCCCGCCCGCTGACGCGCCAGCGACGGTAATTTCGCCTGCGTCGATGTTGTAGGCCTCCGCGTTTGCTCGCAGGAAGCGAATCGCCGCTTTGATGTCATGGATCTGCGCCGGGAACTTTGCCACTGGACTCAAACGATAATCCACGCTGGCCACGGCGTAGCCGCTGTTGACGAGATTCCTGATGGGAACGCTCTTTCGAGATCCCGCCCGCCAGGCGCCGCCGTGAACCCAGACGATAAGCGGGCACTTCTTCTCTGTTGCAGGCCGATAAAAATCCAGCAGTAGCGGTTGCCCGGCAACGACCGCAAACTCAACTGCCAACTGTTCGCTCTGCATGGCCATTATGGAAGGAGCCGATGTTATTGACGCCATGCAGATCGTCACGAAAGATATGATGAAGGATTTCATGAGAATTCGATGCTGTGCCTGCTTAAACTCAAGATCGTCGCGCTACGCCGTCCCGCCGTATTGTTGGCGATAGGCCTGAATTTGATCAAAGAGTTCATCTGTTAGTACGACCGTGCCGTCTATCTCGCGGCCTTTCAGGTATTCTGCGATCTCGCAAATGTCGACGATTGCAAACGTCTGCATAGAAAATTCTTCTTTAAGCTCTGACAAGGCATTCAAGGTACCCTGCCCTCGTTCCATGCGATCGACCGACACCACCAGTCCTGTGAGCTGCACGTCGGCAGCTGCTCGCAGGACGGGCACCGTATCTCGAATCGATGTTCCCGCCGTCGTGACGTCTTCAATAATTAGCACCTGTTGATCTGCTTCTGGCACATGTCCTACCAAACTGCCGCCTTCGCCGTGATCTTTGGCTTCTTTACGGTTAAAGCAGAACGGAATGTCCATGCCACGTTTGCTGAGTTCCATGGCGATTGCGACGACCAGCGGGATTCCCTTGTAGGCAGGACCGAACAGAAAATCGAAGCTGATGTCGCGAGACTGAATCGCGTCGGCGTAAAAACCTGCCAGGCGATTCATTTGTTCGCCGGTTCGGTACCGCCCGGTGTTGATGAAGAAAGGAGTCTTGCGCCCGCTTTTCGTGGTGAAATCGCCAAACGTTAATACGTTCGATCGGACCATGAATTCGATAAATTCCTGCTTGTAGGTGTCCAAGGTTCGTTTTCCTGTCCTCAATCGATATTGCGCAAAACCATGCAAAATTGAGTTTTACGAGGAATTCATCACCTTCGCAATTGCTCCAGACCGCCGTTCCTGAGGATCGCTAAAGACAACCTAATCGTAGCGTCGATGTGGCTTCTCGGCGGCACTGGCTTTGCTGCCTGCGGTTCGGCAGATTCTGCAGAACGGCTAACCCGGATTCCGGGGCACAGTAATTTGATCAGTAGAGGAAAAGAAAGCGGATGTCGAAGAGCGGACATTCAGAACAACTTCGGCTTGGCTTCATGGCTACCGTAGAAGTAGAAGGACGAGGTTACGTCGGCGGCTTGCTGGTGACGAATCAGAACGGTCGTCCGCTGGAGTTTCAGTGTACGACCCCGGTGAAGCCTGATCGTACGCAGGAGATTCTCTATGGCGCGATGCTGCGTCCATGGTTGCTTGGTGAACTTATTGGATGCACACTCTTGAACCGAGTGTCGATCAAACCGGACATCGTGTTGACAGGTGATCCTGACGTTCTCGAACTGCGAAATCACACAGAGACGCCGGTTGCCTGTACGCTGGATGACAGTAACGCTGGTGCACACGCAAATTCGCCGGACGTAACGGCAGAACTTGGCGGTCGCCAATTGCGATTTCATCAGACTCATCAGGACGACTGCAAGTTTGTCAGCAAGCAGTCACACCTACTCCCGGGCCAGGCGGACCTGGAGGAACCGCTCGAACGTGTTCAGGAAGCTCTGAATGAAACCATTAAAACGGTGATGGCGCGTTAGATTTGGATTCGGCGATCGACAGTCGAAACTACAGTTCACGGAAGAACGCATCAATGAATGGGCAACCGGAATGCCAGTCAGTAGACCTCAAAGGAACCGCGTCGCTTGCGAGTGCTGGATTCAATCCCGCTCTTAAGCGAAGTCCTCAGGTCGAAGTTATTCCGGTTCCGCTCGATCAGCGACTCGACTTCGTTCCCTCCTGGAAGCCACGGCGCCCGTCCGTCAAATGCATCGGATTGACGTTGCCGGAAGGTCTTGAGTTCCAGCCGCCCGAAGAAAAGAACGAAACGGAATCAGACGGCGTCGAACTCAAGAAGATCGAGCCGCCGAAGAAAGTCACCAGCGGTGACGGCAAACTGCAGAGGACTCGTGTCAAGCCACCAAAGAACGCGTTGTCGCTGCAGGATCGGTTGTTCTATCTGTTGCAGCCGCCGCTGGAATCGTGGTTGGCAGGTCAGGAACTGATCATGCCGTTTGAACCGTTCCCATATCAATACGAAGGCATTGCGTGGATGTTCGCGAGACATTCAGCGTTGCTGGCGGATGAAATGGGTCTTGGGAAAACGATGCAGACGATCACTGGAATTCGACTGCTGCTGAGAAGTGGACAGGTGAATCGGATTCTGTTGATCTGCCCCAAGCCGTTGATTCCCAATTGGCAGCGGGAATTTCGCACATGGGCCGAAGAACTTCCCATCGTGACGATCGAAGGCAGCGGAGCTCGCCGGCGTATGCTATGGACGATGCCAGGCGTGCCGATTCTGATCACCAACTACGAATCGATGACACGCGACCTGGCCGATATTCCCGAAGAAGAACAACCGAAATTCGATCTTCTTGTGCTGGACGAAGCACAGCGAATCAAGAACCGCGAATCCAGAACTGCCCAGGTCGCTCGTAGTATCAATCGTCGTCGCAGCTGGGCGCTGACCGGAACTCCAATCGAAAACAGCCCCGACGAACTGGCGTCGCT
>CAYZYB010000179.1:0-7904 GCA_964481505.1 uncultured Planctomycetaceae bacterium
AAAGGCAGCTCCCAAAGACATCGTTGACATCATTGTGTCTGAACCGATTCTATTCGCGTTGTCGCCGCGAAGGAGACACCAAAAAAATGACTCATCCATTCAACGCGTCCAGCAACTTTTGTCATGGTCCGGGAACGCGCCGTGGTTTCATGCGAATGGGGCTTGCCGGCTTTGCGTCGCTGAGCCTGCCCGGTCTGCTTCGAATGCGGGCCGCCCAGGCTGCTGCGGGAATCGGACCGGACGCAGATCGAGAAAAATCGGCCGTCATCATGGTTTGGAAGCCGGGTGGTTGTTCGCACATTGACACGTACGATCCGAAACCCAACGCTGTCAGCGAATACCGCGGGCCGTTTTCAACCATTCAAACCAAAGTCCCGGGACTCGACTTCACAGAACTGCTTCCGATGCAGGCTGCGATTGCGGATAAGTTTACCGTCCTGCGATCGATGCGTCAGACGGCGAGCGGTCATCCGGCGGGATCGATGCAGCTGCTGTCCGGCGATTCTGATACGCGAGACAAACCGAAGCCACGCCTGCCGGACTGGATGTCCGTAGCCAACTACATGCGTTCTCAGGAGGGTCCGCGTCAGAATCCGCTGCCGGTTTATGTTGGCGTCAATCCGCCAACCAACTACACAGGTTCGGCTTACCTTGGCGACACTTACTCGCCCTTCGCCGTCAAAGGCGATCCCAACAAACCGAATTTCGTTGTTCCCAACATCGGCCTCTCAGACGCCAACGAAATCAACAACCTCGGGCGGCGAGTGTCGCTCCGGCAGAATCTCGACACACTCGAACGCGCCTTCGACCAGGCCAATGAATTGCAGGCACTGGACGAATTCGAAACGCAGGCGATGACCCTGCTGACCAATCCCAAAACCAAAGACGCCTTCGATCTCAGTCAGGAGTCCGAAAAGACTCGTGACCGCTACGGTCGCAACACGTGGGGCCAGCAACTGCTGCTCGCTCGCCGATTGGTCGAAGCGGGTGTCGAAGTACTCAGCAGCAGTCTGCACGGTCCGTTGTGTGGTCGAGTCAGTAACTGGGACGACCACGCAGTGAATCACCACGTCTTTGACGCGCTCCGGTTTCGCTCGCAGGCCTATGATCAGGCAGTTTCAGCGCTCATCGAAGACATTTACGACCGCGGGCTCGATAAACGCGTCCTCGTCGTCGTCACGGGGGAATTCGGCCGAACACCGAAGATCAGTTATCAGCCAAGCACAGGCAAAGGCGATGCGAGCGCAGCCGCAGGAACTCGTCAGCCAGGCCGTGATCACTGGCCGCGAGCGTTCTCAAACATCTGGGCGGGCGGGGGTATCGAAACGGGACGTTTCATCGGGGCAACAGACAAACGCGGTGAAGATTCGATCGAACGTATCTGCGGGCCTGGTGATTTTCTGGCCACCATTTACCATCATCTTGGAATCGATTCGGCAAACGTTTTTCTCAAAGACCTCAACGGTCGACCGACTCCAATTGTCGATCACGGTAAGCCGATTCCGGAACTGATTGGTCGAGCCTGATCGTTCTTACTCCACACAATAGCTAACTCTAATGCACAAGCAGGCAGACCATGATTTCATCAGCTATGAATAACGTTCGTCTTGAGTCATTGATCCGTGATTGCGCTGAGGTGCGTGAAGGACGTCCGGGATTCTGGAATGTGGACTATCGCGATCGTTTGGTGATGGTGGTGACGGACGAATCGCACAACCGAATGCGCATCATCACTCCCGTTGTTGAAATCGCTGAAGTGTCAGAAGAAGTCTGGATGCTGGCACTGCGAGCCAACTTCGATCGTGCGTTGGACGCTCGATATGCCGTAAACGGCGAATATCTCTGGTCAGCTTTTATTCACCCGCTCAGTCAGCTCACGGATTCGCAGTTTCAAGAGGCACTCGATCAGGTTGTCACACTAGCCGACAACTTTGGAACATCGTTTTCCAGCAGTGACCTGGTGTTTGGCGGGTAGACGGAATCTCTATCGATCGGAGGACATTTTTAATCAGGATCTTTGAAAAACACAATTATCCGATTCTTGCTTTCGCGCGCCTGAAAGTCCTCGCTGGCTCCGTTCTCTGGAGTTCACAACTTACTACTCAACACTATGCGTTTCATTTTCGTCATCACCATTTTCGTATGTCTCAGCAGCAGCCGTTCCGCATACACGGCTGACGCTGACAACGACTTCTTCGAACGCCGCATTCGCCCGGTGCTGGTGGAAAAGTGTTACAGCTGCCATTCCGCCGATGCAAAGTCTGTCAAAGGTGAGTTGTTGCTGGATTCGCGAGAAGCCGCGCGGCACGGCGGTGAATCGGGAGCAGCCGTTGTTCCGGGCAAGCCGGACGAGAGTCTGTTGTTGTCGGCAATTCGCTACGATGACTTCGAAATGCCGCCATCCGGAAAGCTACCCGAAACTGTAATTGCTGACTTCGAAAAATGGATTCAGTTGGGTGCCGCTGATCCTCGCAATGCTGCGTCACAACGCAGGGTTCCGCCTGATTCGGAAATCGACATCGAAGCGGGCCGGCAGTTCTGGGCGTTCCGAAAGCCGGAATTACACTACGCGTGGAAGTCCGGTTCTGATTCGGCCATCGACGCTTTTGTGGACGACAAACTCCGACAGAAATCACTCAAACGGAATCCCCGCAGTGAACCAGGAACACTAATTCGCCGGCTTTGGCTGACCGTTGTCGGACTACCGCCGACCGCTAACGTTGTTGAACGTTTTGTTAGTGCCCCGGAATCGTCAGCGTGGGAACTCGCTGTTGATGAGGTTCTGGAATCACCACACTTCGGCGAACGCTGGGCGCGGATGTGGCTCGATGTTTCTCGATACGCCGAAGATCAGGCGCACATTGTGGGTAACAACAGTTCGCTCTTTTATCCGAACGCCTATCTCTATCGAGACTGGGTCATTCAGGCGTTCAACGACGACATGCCGTACGATCGTTTTGTGATGCTGCAACTGGCGGCTGACAAAATGGAACCTGACGACGACACCAACCACGCCGCGCTGGGGTTCATCGGGCTCGGCCCGAAATACTATCGACGTTCATCGCCGGAAGTCATGGCCGACGAATGGGAGAACCAGGTAGACACCGTTTCTCGCGGCCTGTTGGGTATGACGGTCGCGTGTGCTCGCTGTCATGATCACAAGTACGACCCTTTCCCAACAGAAGATTATTATGCTTTGGCGGGAGTGTTTGCCGGTACCGAACTGTTCAATCGCCCACTGGATGATAAGCGAAAAGTAGAAAAGAACGGCCATGCCAAGGCGCCTAAAGATGCGATCCACATTGTTCGTGACTCTAAGAAGCCGCAGGACATTCCTGTCCACATTCGCGGCAATGTCGAAACGAAAGGCGAAATAGTCGCCCGTGGTTTTCCGCAGGTGATGAACGATCAATCAGTCCTGTTTTCTAACGGCAGTGGTCGATTGGAATTGGCAACAGCCATTGCTGATCGACACAATCCGCTGACCGCTCGTGTGATTGTGAATCGTATTTGGGGAGAATTGTTCGGCCGAGCTCTCGTGGAAACTCGCAGCAACTTCGGCACACTTGGTGACCGCCCCACGCATCCCGAATTACTTGATGATCTCGCCGTGAGATTCATGGACAACGGCTGGTCGATTAAGTGGTTGTGCCGCGAACTTCTGACGTCGGAATCGTGGCAGCAATCCAGCGATGTTCATGCTGCCGCTGTGCGCGTCGATCCCGAAAACAAATTTCTGTCGCA
Organism: uncultured Planctomycetaceae bacterium; assembly: GCA_964481505.1. Taxonomy (GTDB): domain Bacteria; phylum Planctomycetota; class Planctomycetia; order Planctomycetales; family Planctomycetaceae; genus Fuerstiella. The sequence continues at coordinate 3,745 of CAYZYB010000179.1, forward strand.
CATGAATCGGCAACGGCTAAGTGCCGAAGAATGGCGAGATTCAGTGTTGGCGGTCAGTGGACAGTTGGACGACAACATCGGCGGGAAATCGATCGACCCGCTAAAGCTATCTGACAATCGCCGCACCGTCTACAGTCAGATCAGCCGACTCGACCTGAACCCACTGCTGGCGACATTCGATTTTCCGGATCCAAACGTTCATGCGGGCAACCGAGTGCGCACGACGACGCCGTTGCAGAAGATGTTTCTGATGAATAGTCCTTTTATGGCGGAGTACTCCCAGAAGCTGACAGATCGATGTTTTGCCAGCGGTTCGACACAATCGGAACGAGTGATCAGCGCGTTCGATCTTGTCTTTGGACGACTGCCGGATCGTGAAGAAACAGAATTGGTACTGCAATTTCTGGGCGAAGAAAGTGCAGCAGAACATCGTTCACGCTGGGAGCAGTTCGCTCAAACTTTGCTGGCGTCCAACGAATTACAATTTGTGGATTAGCGAATACTGTTTTGCTCCGAGTCGGGGCAGCCCTGACGGTTGGTTGAAAACACTGACGTCGCAGGAGTCATCATCGTGTTGAATCGACGAGAAATGCTAAGCCGTGCAGGAGCGGGCTTCGGGACGCTCGGTCTGGCGGCTTCGCTGCAGCAGCAATTCACATCATGCGCTTTTGCGGCGACATCATTCGGTCACATGACGCACCTGGCTGCGCGAGCGAAACGTGTTATCTTTTTGTTCATGAACGGCGCGCCGTCGCACGTTGATACATTTGACCCCAAGCCGGAACTCGCTCGTCACGCTGGTGAACAGCCCACTGGCAAATTGTACAAACGGTCAAAGGGAGCCGGTTACAAGCCGTCTCCGTTTCGTTTTCGACCACACGGCGAAAGTGGCGTTGTGATGAGCGAGCTGTTTCCGCATATGAGCAAGGTTGCGGACGAATTGTGCGTTCTGCGATCGATGCACACCGATGTTCCGAACCACGAGCCCGGTTTGTTGATGATGAATTGTGGAAACCAGCAACCCATTCGTCCGTGTCTGGGATCGTGGGCATCGTATGGGTTGGGGAACGAAAATCAGAATCTGCCCGCATTCGTCACCCTGTGTCCGGGGATGCCGGTCGTTGGTCCGCAGCTGTGGTCAAGCAGTTTTCTTCCGGGAGAACACCAGGCAACACGCCTGGACACTCGCAACATGCAGGTCGAAAAGTTAATTGCAAATCTGAACCACCCGCAACTGTCTCGCCCGCAACAGCGCAAGCAGCTCGACCTGCTGCAGGCATTCAACAAACGACACGCCGCCCAGCGTCAGAACGACGCTGAACTGGAATCGCAGATTCGAGCGATGGAGCTGGCATTTTCAATGCAGCGGGAAGCTCAGGAAGCATTCGATGTCAGTCGAGAACCGGACCACGTACATAAGGCTTACGGTGATTCTGTATTCGGAAAAGGCACTCTGCTGGCTCGACGACTTGTCGAACGCGGTGTGCGATTCGTTCAGGTATATGATGTCGACAAAGGCAAGCAGCCATGGGACACTCATTCAGATAATGACAATCGGCATCGCCAACTTTGCAGCTACAGTGATCAGGCATCTGCAGCGCTGATTTCTGATTTAAAACAACGTGGTTTGCTGGAAGACACGCTGGTGATCTGGGGCGGTGAATTTGGCCGCACACCGTATGCTCAGGGAAAGCCCGGCGACAAGAAGAAAGTGGGCCGCGATCATCATCACACAGGGTTTTCAATGGTCCTGGCAGGTGGCGGCGTTAAAGGGGGAATGATGTACGGTGCGACAGATGACTTTGGTATGGATGCTGTGGAAGATCGCATACACGTGCATGACCTGCATGCCACGATTCTGCATCTCATGGGCATCGATCACGAGCAGTTGACGTATCGGTTTTCCGGCCGGGATTTTCGCCTGACGGATGTGCACGGTCGAGTGGTTCACGACGTTATCGCGTGAGACGAATTTGGCGTCTGCACCGGGCGATGTCATTCATTTCCCAGAATCCGCTCCAGACGTTCCATCATTTCTCGGCGAGCTCGAAAGATGCGGCTGCGGACTGTGCCGATGGGAATGTTGAGAATCGACGCGATTTCTTCGTACGCCAATCCGTCAATTTCTTTCAGCACCAAAGGCTGCCGAAATTCTTCTGCCAGTTGAGCGAGTGCTTCACGCACGAGCCTCACATGTTCGGCGCTATTCAGTTGCTGCTGCGGATCAGAATTGGGACTGTTGTCAACGGGATTCGATCCGGACGCCTCGACGAATCCATCGAGCGAGGTTGTGTTGACGCGGTTTTTGCGACGACGGCTGATCGCTGCGTTCATGGCGATGCGATACAGCCATGAATAAAATGCGGCGTCCTGTCGAAACGAATCAAGCTTCTGCCATGCCGAAACAAAAGCCTGCTGTGCAGCATCCATTGCGTCTTCTCGCGAATTCAACGCGTGCTCAAGACTGTGGACAAGACGATCCTGATACCGGCGCACGAGCGTGTCGAAGGCATCTAAGCTACCGCTGATGGATTGCTGTATGAGTTGATTGTCGGAATCAGAATCCAACGTCAAGACCGGTGACTGGAGAAAAAGCGGAACGTTGAGAATCGAACGTCTCAAAAAGACAGGTGGCGCTCGTGAGCCCCAGTTTCGTATTCAAACGCATTCGACCGTGATCCGCAAACGAGTGCGCACAGTTGGCAATGGCTTCACGCCGCTGTATTCGTCGCATCCTTTGATTCCGGCGACTTGATGGCAGAAGCATGTCGCTGGTGCAGCCACCACATCACCAAACAGCCGGATACGAACAGCCCAATGCTCATCAGCTGCGAAAATGTGAGCCCCGTTCCCAGTCGTCCGCCCTCATCGTCTCGAATAATCTCCAGCACGAATCGATTGATCGGGTACAGAATCCACCCGAGTACAACCACGGCACCGTCGAAAGGTCGCTTCTTAAAATACCAAATCAACAGGCCTGCCAGAAGAAACGCGAGCGTTGAGCTGTAGATCTGCGCGGGGTGCAGAGCAATTGTGGTGAACGTCGATTCAGGATCGACGACCGGCTGTCCGTCGTCGTCGCGTTTTCTGAGATCCTTTGCCACAAACGGAACGCCGTTGGCTTCCAGTAGTGGAGTGCCCTGCTGTACGGATCGAGCGAACAAAGATTCGTATGTCATGCTGTCGTCGGGGAAATGTACAGCCCAGGGCGCTGCACAGGCTGCTCCAAAACAGCACCCATACAGAAAACAGCCGATGCGGCCGAATCCAAGTCCGATGAACAGCGAAGGCATGATGATGTCTGCCATCAGCAACGGGCGGATGTTATTTCTACGACAGTAGATCACCAGACCAAGAACGCCGCCAATGATCCCGCCATAAAAAACGATGCCTCCATCCCACAGCGCGATCGCTGCTTTCAGAATCCCGAATCCCTTCGCGCCCGCGAACACTCTTCCGCCGTATTGCAAAAGATAGATGATTCTTGCGCCAACGATGCCTGGTATCAGCAGCCACATCGTCATGTCCCAGATCACGTCCGGACTCAGCCCAACGGTGGCGGCTCGGCGACTGGCCATGTAAGTCGCAGTTCCAAACCCGACCGCCAGCATTAATCCGTATCCGAACAATGGGATTCCCGACGCTACGATCGGCAAATTTAACTGCGGCAGCACAACCAATGCCGCGGGAAGCAGGCCCCACGTACACAACGCGGCAAAGACCTGTCCTTTGTCTTTCGTCTTGCGCCACATCACGGCCAGCGCGACCGTGATGATCAACAACAGCAAAGAAATCATCCAGCCGGTGCCGACGTGAAGTTCGTTGCCAACCGATTCCAGACGCCATGAGGAGTCGAATACAATTCTCAGAAGCACTTTTCTCATGCGAGCAATGTATCGGAAATCCGCTCGTTACCGAAATCGCAGTTCTCGATTGTCGATCAGTCGCGTTTTTCCAAGCTTTGCTGCGAGCAGAGCGACTGCTGTCGACGCATCATCAGTCGCCGGATCCAGCGTTCGTCGGTCGACGATGACCGCATAGTCGAGGTCCACACCATCTTCGTCAGCGATGAGCTGTTGCATTCTGACGGCGATGTCCTGAGGAACCGTTGAAGATTCTGCGAGTTGTTCTGCCAGCGAAAGAGCACGTGACAGGACCAG
>CAYZYB010000180.1:0-7878 GCA_964481505.1 uncultured Planctomycetaceae bacterium
CCCTTTTCCGGCTCACTTGTGAAGTTTTCGTTTAGCCAATTCAGACCAAGTTCCTCCCGAATCATTGGGACCAGCTCAACACAACGCTGCATTGCCTTTTGCTTTTGTTTTTCATCAGCGTTGTCGGCGCCCAGCAGAAAGTGTGCGGCGGCCCAGGATTCTTCCAGCAGCGGCTGTTCTTTCTGTTTTTGATAAAGCTTAAGGTACACGTCCGTCAGCAACACGATCGCTTCGAGATCTGCATTTTCTATGGCCTTTGAGACAGACGGTAAAAACGAATTGGCTTCGTCGGGACGGCCAGCGGCAAACAAAATTTCTGCAGCGACGCGATCGTCTATCTTTTGACCGTCCTCAGGATCCGCAACATGTTCCTTCAGTAGATCGTTAAAGATGTAGGCCGCCTGCCCTTCTGCTTTGCACAGATTGACAAGCTGAGCAATTGACGTCACCCAGGAATCTTCGAGCTTGTCCAGTGGACAGATTTCTGCCAGCGCAATGACATCCGCAGCGCGAATCACATTGCGCTCTCCGATTGGCTGGCGGTTTTTCGCTCGGGCCTGATCAGGAGGGCCGGCCACAAGGGATTTCAGGAGACCTTGATAGACCGTCTTCTGCTCCGCTTCTTCGAGGCTCCGCAGAAAACGCCCAACTGCCGGCCATTGTGCCAGAGTGACGTGGCGTTTCATCGCATTGACATCAGTTCGCAGCTGTTTGATCTCTTCGGCAAGAGCATCCCTGGCTGCTTGCTCTTCCGCAGTCTTTTCCTGCGTTCCAGTTGCGGACTGCTGGTCAGCAGTTTTTCGGCTGGCCGGCTGTTCGTTGGTCTTTGATGAGTTCGACCAGGCTTTCAAAATCGCTGATGGACGGCGGTCGAATGTGAGTTTCTGCAGAACCTGCGTTCGCTGCTTTTTTCGATCACTCTGAATTGAGGCCGCGGCAGGATTCGCGTCTGATGCTGGCTGAGTGCCGGCGACTGTCGCTTCTTCGCGACCCGACTGCTCTCCCAACGATCCTCTAGCGATGTCGACATCACGTTGGATACGAATCTGAGCCGCATAAGCCGGAACCTGTGCCACAGCAGAACGAAAACTCAATGCAAGTAAGACGCAAAGCAGAACGCGAATCAGAACGCGAATCATCAAGGTACCTCAACCTGTAAGGAACTGGTACGGGATAAAAAAAAATGGCGGCCGGAGCCGCCATAAGGGTTTCAGTTAGCTTCCGATTCCATCGGCCGGTGGTCCGGCGGACGCTCCCCGATTGTCGGAGGCAGGCTGCTTGCCGCTGTTTGGATTTGCTCGACGGGCGCGACCGCGCCCTGTTCCGCAACCTTGTCATTGATTCGGTAGCGGCAAACCCTGAAGATCACCAAGGTCAAGTCGTGCGAGTCGAATGGCGGCTTCGAGATTTTCCTGTTGCTTCTTTGCGGCGGCGGTGTTGCCGGATTTTTGCGACGATTCGGCCAGCATCCGATAGTTCTGTCGCGCTGATTCGATTTCCGGCTCCCATTCAGTAGCGTCCAATCCTTCCAGACGCATCAGCCAGGTCATGTAGAACTGAGAGTTCGCGAGCGACTCACGGACGTTCTGTTCTAAATCCGCATCTGCAGAAGCATCTTCCAGCAACTCGTCAAGCAACGACTTCAGTTCGCCGTGAGCCTCAGGAAGTTTGGCTGCGTTGATTTTGGCCTGAGCCAGTTCCAGTCGAATAGTTCGCTGATTGCGAATCTGATCTTCAGGCAGTTGCTCCAGTGCCTGTTCGAAGAGTGTCACCGCAGCGGGCCAGTCCTGACCGCTAGCATGTTGTCGTGCTTCCTGCAGCGATGTGCCGATCGCATCCATTCGATGGTGGTGCGGTCCCGCGACCAGATGGTACAGACCGCCGATCGGCAGCAGCATCAACCATCCGGTAATTAACAGCTTCCTCATTCGGCATTCCTCCTTCTGACTGGGACTTTCGTGACGAATCGTTGAGTCATAATCTATCCGACCTCCCTGTTTTCTTCGACGGCGAATTGCCGCGAAGACAGTTTTCTGCCATTTTCATCACCGTTTTGGTTCGGTTCACGAGGAAAGTGGCGAATTCCGGGTTGCCAGCTTGTACCAAAGTAGTGCAGAGCGAACGGCACAAGCGCCAGAACAGTAATGCTGATCGCGGCGCACAACAACGCGATTTCACGAAGAGTCAACTGCGCTGCGGCTTCACTTTCCATCTGTGACGTCAGTCGATCGATCAAAGCCGTACTCAAATGCTTGTCGTTTCCGTTGTGGTAAGTACCTCCCAGTCGAGCTGCGATTTGACGCAATGTCGAAACGTCCTGTCGCGAGTTCTTTCCGTTAATAAACGATCCCTTTGTGCTGTTGCCAACGCCAATGATGACCGAATCGGCAATTGATGCGGGCATCCGGGGCATGCCCGTCGACGGCACGGTGTCTCCATCCGTCACCATAATCAGAGTGGTACTGTTTGGCCGCCAGTCGCGTGCGACCTCACGGACTTTTTTCAGTCCGGCAAACAAATCGGTTTCGCCAGGGACGAATGCATAGTGCATCGGGAGGTCGTTCAGAATGTTGCGGACAACGGCTGCGTCTTTTGTGTCTTCCACAACGGGAAAGGCATCGGTATAGACTGCAATGACGGTCACGCGAAATTCGTTCATCGGGATTCGCTGGAAGTACGATTCCATCACTTCCCGTGCTCGTTTCATCCGGCTTTGGTCGCCCTTGTCTCCCGCATCAACAAGTCTCATGCTGGGTGAAACGTCCAGTAGAACGATAACATGCTTCAGCTTCTCAAAAGCAACTTCGCCGTCGTCCTTTCTATGCGCCATCGGCTGCAGCAAAGCCAGCGTCATCATCGCCCCGGCAAGCAAACCTGCAGCAATCGGACGAAGATAAGCAACGGCCTGCACCCAAAAGGTGGGACGGGCTTTCGGGCCGAATGCGAGATGGCCGATCCGGCGTACGCGATGACTGTGGAGCAGTTCCGCAATGCTGACGACCACCGTGACAACAACAACTGCGGCGATGACGTAGAGCCCGTGTTGAGAGGACAGACCTACCATGGTGTGTACCTCAACCCAAGCAGCGACAACGACCAAACGCCCAGTACTCCCAGCGACAGAAAGGCCCACGGTCGAAAATCGTCGATCTTTTCTGAATCCACCAGTTCGATTTTTGCCGGACGCATTTTGTCAATCTTCCGGAAAACCGCATCAAAAGCATCGGTATCGCCGGGAAGAAAGGCACTGCCGCCGGTTGAATTCGTGATCGACGTAATTGCATCCGGAACGTCACCGCCGCCGATGTGAATCCCATAGACGGTGATGTCGCTCGTGCGAAGCTGCTTCGCAATTTGTTCTGCCTTTCCGCCGTACAAATCACTGCTTTGTCCGTCGGACACCAGAACGATCATCTTGTCTCCTTCGTCTCGGGAATTCAAGACCTCGCGACAGGAACGCAGAGCCATGCCGATCCGCGTTCCGCCGCCTATCGCTCGCTGCTGGTTAGGCTGCATGAAGGGAATCGCACATCGGAACGCCGAATTGTCTGTCGTCAACGGGCACCAATGCACAACCGATGAGGCAAAGAATGTCAGTCCGAATGCGTCTCCCGTGCGATAGTCGAGAAACTCATTGATGGCGGCCATCGATGCGTCGTAGCGATTCCCGTCACCGAATTGCGCCGTCATGCTGCCGGAGCTATCAACGCAGAACTGGATGTTGGTCACGGACCGTTTTTCAACCGGCGATCCGGTCGTGAGCGGCACGCACAGAATCAACAAAACAAGCCCCGTCAGGACTGGCAGCAGAGTTTCTGCCAAAGTCACGGCAACAAACAGACCACGACCGCGGTTCTGTTTGTCACTGCCATCGAAAGGCATCGCCACGCGCCGCCCCCTGCGTCTCCAGATCCAGACAGCAAAAAGTATCGCCACGGCCATTGCCAGTGCGACAAGATAGAACGGTGCGGAAAAGTTGAGTCCCGCATTGACAAGCCAGTCATTCCACTGATTCTCAGTGCTCATTCGGCGTTCCCGTTGGTGTTTGGGATGCCCCGTCGTCAGCAGTCGAGATTGCCGCCAACGGTTTGAGTAACTCCAAGACTTCATCGTGAGTAGGATTTGTTCGACTGTAAAGCCATTGCTCAAGACCACGCAGCAGCGGGCCTGCTTCCTTATCGTCCTTCAGTGTTGCAAGCCCGGTTGCGACGCTGACGTCCTGAAGGTTCTTGCGAGCACGCCAGAAGTTCAGTACCCGCATGTCCAGTTCGGCTTTTTGAGCTTCCGATAGCTTTCCAGAATCAACCGCCTCGTCGATCAGCCGTCGGATATGATCGATTTCCGAAAGCGTTGCGGTTCCGGCATCTTCGTTGGATTTATCTGCATTGCCAGAGCGTCGAAACAGAAGGAAAATGAGTCCCGCCACCCACACAATTATGGCAAGAACAACGGCGTTACGATAGCCGCCGACTCGAGCCAGCATGCCGGTTTCCGGCGTTGCAGGAGCGAATTGATTTTCCGGCAGGATGCTGTTGACGATTACTGTCAGTTCAGGAATATCGTCCTTTGAACTACCGTCGACTCGCTGTAGGTAATCGATGAGGTTGTGCGAACCGGGTTCCAGCCCGAAGAACGTGAGATCGTAACGAAACTCATCGCCGTGCGGATAAACTTCGTCAATGCGAATCGCAATGGGTGTTCGCCGCGGATCAGTTTCAGCGGCTGTAAGTTCCGTCCCTGGCAGCACAACCTGTTTTGCGAATCCCGTCATGCCGACGCTGACTTCAAGTTGAGCATCGCCTTCGATCACAGCCGACTGGTTGGCGGCAACATTCGAAACAGAAGCGCATACCATCAGCAGGAAGGGCAGCATGGTCTGCACAGCTCGCGAAATGACGCGCATTATCGTGCCCCTCGAGTGAAGATGCCGCGTGAGCCAAAGAAATGGCGCAGTAGATGCGTATATTGTCGGTCTGTCCGCACCAGAAGGTGATCAACACCGCCCCGCCGCAGATCTCGTTCGATTGATTCCTGGTCAATTCGTGAACTGGAAGCTCGACCAACGAAGCTGTTTCCCGTTTCAGCTTCCTGACCACGAATAATTCCCGCTCCAGGCACGCCTGTTTCCGCCGGATCCTGAAACTGAATAACCACGCATTCGTGCTGTTGATTCAGCTGGCGTAGTAGCGGAAGAGAGGGGGCGTCGTGGAGATCACTGAGGATAATCAGCAGCGTACGGTTCAGCAGCCCAGGTTGTAATTCGCGAAGCCTTGTCCCGAGTGTCGTGCGTTCGTCGTAGCGAAAGTGTCGCAGTTGCAGCAGCCATTGAAGAACCTGGTCGCGACCAAGAGTCGGGCGAATGTGCATATCCTTCTGGCCAACTCCCAGCACGCCGACAGGTGACACGCGTTCTAAACACGCCAGTGCCAGTCCTCCGGCAATGAATAGCGCGGTCTCATATTTCGATTTTTTGGCGGAGCCAATCATCATCGACGCTGACGTGTCGATCAGAAGATAGCAGGGAAGCCGTTTGGGGGATTCATATTCTTTGACGAATGGCTTCCCGGTGCGTGCCATCACCTTCCAGTCCAGTTGTCGAACAGGGTCGCCCGGCTGATACTGGCGCGATTGAACATATTCAACGCCACTGCCGAGAAACGGAGAGCGATCGGTGCCATAGCTTAGGCTGTCGGCCAGCCGCTTCACCGCGACGGCAAACTGACGGGAATCGAGCGTTTCAAGTTGTTCGATGTATCCCTGCACGCGGAACCAATCAGGCTTCAGGAAGAAAGAACTGTGACAGATCGTTGGAGCGGAGGTTGCGCGGTCAGCTTCCGAGCTCTTCGAGGATCGACTTCAATACATCAGGGCCCGTGAAGCCATCGGCGACCGCTTCGTAGGTGAGTCGAACGCGATGCAGAATGACGTCTTCGGCCAGGGCGAAAAGATCTTCAGGAATGACGTAGTCACGCCCATGAATGACGGCCCGAGCTCGCGAGGCTTTAATCAAAGAAATTCCGGCTCGCGGACTGCATCCGAGTTCCAGCTGCGGGTGTTTTCGCGTCAGGCCCACCAGATTCACAACGTGTTCGACAAAGGTGTCACTGATGTGGACGCCATGAACGGCTTCCATCGCGTTGATGAGATCTTCCGCGTCACCAACGGGGTTCTTTTCAAGGACATCGAATTCGGTTTCGACCACGGCACCGCCATCACGGCGTTGGATTCCAAGGCCAACATTACGTTTCAGAATTCCACGTTCGTCTTCCGGAGTCGGATATTCAAGACGATGGCACAGCATGAATCGGTCCAGTTGAGCTTCCGGTAGCTCAAACGTGCCTGCCTGCTCAACCGGGTTCTGAGTGGCGATCACCAGGAACGGGGCTGGCAGAGAAAACGTCTCGTCCCCGATGGTGACGCGTTTTTCCTGCATGGCTTCCAGCAACGCTCCCTGCACTTTGGGAGCAGCACGGTTGATTTCGTCGGCCAGCAGCAGGTTTGTGAAAATCGGTCCCTTGCGAGTTTTGAATTCACTCGTCCGCTGGTCAAGAATCTCTGACCCCAGAATGTCCGAAGGCAGAAGGTCGATTGTAAACTGAATACGCGAGAAGTCGAGATCGATGGTTTTCGATATGACCGACACTAACAGCGTTTTCGCCAGCCCCGGAACGCCCTGCAAAAGCAGATGCCCACCGGTAAACAGCGCGATCAATGTGCGTTCGACGACAACATCCTGCCCAACAACCACCTGTGCGACGCGTTCGCGAATAGACGAGATGAACTCGCTGACTCGCGTCGTCAAAATTTCCGGTGTCGACTGATCCATCTGGCGTCTTTCTGATCGTTGAACCGACTTTCCACGGGAACTCTGACACAGCAGCGCCAAAATCTGGTGCTGAGTGTACGCGTGAAATGAGTCAAAAACAAATGCTCAAAGTGTCCCTTCCGATCGCCAGCCTCACGAGGATGTGCGGGTGAGGTGAAAAGGAAACGGCCGCTGTTGTTCTGATTCAAAAGATCCGGGGGGGCGTCATCAACGCCGCATGAACTCTGGTCTTCCGACTTGCTTCGGAGTCACAGCAGCATGACGACGCCGTCCATGCCCATGAGTCTGCTGTAAATCGCTATCACCTGCTGAGCGGATTCGCAATCGGGTTCGAGAGTGACCGCCACGTGCCTGCCGCTTTTTGTTCCGCGAAAGGAAAAAGGAGGATCTTCTTCCAGCCGGAGTTCATCCCGAACCGTGGCGATCACGCGAGCGGTAAAGTTGCCGTCGTCTGTCCCGATGACTTTGAAAGTATAGGGGCACGGAAAATCGTGGGCGGTTTCAAGTGCTTCGACTGAAGGAAGTGCCATGATGGTTGTCCGGTTGGCTTCCGATGAGGAAAGCGATAGGCTCCGTCAGATTATTGGACGGGCACGTTACGTGCGAAGAACATATCCCGAATTGTAGCGAGAGTTGAGAAACGGCAATGGAAAGTCAATGGATTCGTACAACCACGACCGAGACATTTCGCCAGGACGTCATCGATCAATCGAATGACGTGCCTGTCGTCGTCGATTTTTGGGCCGAATGGTGCCAGCCATGCAAGCAGTTAATGCCAATTCTGGAAAAACTGGCTGACGAATTCGACGGTCGATTTATTCTGATGAAAATCAACGTTGACGAACTGCCGGAAATCGCGGGGGCTTTTGGAGTACAGTCGGTTCCGTTTGTCGTCGCCCTGATAAACGGCCAGCCTGCAAGTCAGCTGCCGGGCGTTGTGCCCGAGCCACAACTGCGAGAATGGCTGGAATCATTCTGCGCATCGCCAGCGGTTGAAGCTTACAACGCAGGATTGCAGGCAGAAGCTGCGGGAGATATTGAAACTGCCGAAC
>CAYZYB010000181.1:0-7848 GCA_964481505.1 uncultured Planctomycetaceae bacterium
GAAACCCCGGGGTTTCCTTCGCGGGCTCAGTCCAACCCCGGCCACCCATTTCAAAGGCAACAATCTGCTACCACAACCCACAACCCGTAACCCGTAACCCGTAACCCGTAACCCGTAACCCGTAACCCAGGCCTGGGCGAAGCTTGCATGGCGTTTCGTTAGAGGACTCGTGAACAGAGTCGACATCGTGGCAGTTATTGGACAGGCTTAAAGGCAAGGTACCCGCCGTTCGACTTCTGATCACACTTACCGCACAATCTCTTGAGGCCACTGCAAATGCAAATGAAAGAGGAAGCACAACCACTGAACGCGTGATAACTTAGGGGATTCCAGGCACCATGTTGATTCAACGATTACTTCTCCATCTGTGCCTCTTCGTGCTAGTCGGCGCGACATGCTCGGCACAGGTTTTTACGCTTCGGGAAGAGCTTGGGCGGCAGTGGCAGCATGAGTGCGTTACTTTCCCGTTGACTCCGGCCCACCTAAAACAAGTTGCCGCTCATCGAGCACTATTGGGCCCCGACGGAAAACCCGTGCCATCGCAAGTAGTTCAGGGAGTCGATGGACAGCCACGAATCGCGTTTCATGCAGATCTGGCGCCCTACGCAACGGCGACATGGCGATTCGATAAAGACTTTGCTCGACCGGCGCGGCATTCGGATCTGAAGCTCGAAGAATCGGACACCAGCATTCGGATCAGTAACGATCAAGTTGGTATCGCGCTGACAAAAACGCCTGTGTCTGGCACAGGGCCGATATCAGGGTTTCAGCTGAATTCGGGAAATTGGGTTGGCGCGTCTCGTATCGCGTCCGATTCCGCAATCACCCAGTGGGAAACGAAGGTTACTGAGTCTGGTCCCGTCCTGATTGAAGTGGTGAGTCGAGCGACGTTTGGCGACAAAGGTTTCTGGGAATCTCGCTACCGAATTTACGCGGGCGAACCAGTCGTTCTTGTCGACGAAACGTTTGCTGTTGACGGCGTCGCCAAGGCCGAGTTTCAACTGCTGCTGAACGATCGGTTTCCTGCGACAGAGCTGTTTTACCGCGCGGGGAAAGGTCGGATTGGCAAGAACACCAACTGGACAATCCAGCAGGGAATCGTGTTCGCCATGGAACCGTGGCTGCAGTGGTGGGCAGCCGATCGTAGAGGATCAACGTTCAGTCTTTATCACAAAGACGGAAACGATCTGCTGACCATCGCGGCGCGGGAGGCCGGCGCTTGGGTGGATCCTGATATTCCTTCTAACCAACGCGCGGCACCATTGATTCAGGTGACTCGCGAAGAATCCCACCTGCTTGCCAAATTCCCGCTGAAGCGTGGTCGTCGCAAGTGGCTGCTGGGAGCTTTCGATCGCGATTCAACTTTGTCTGTTCTGAATGACAGCGAACAGAGTGTCACTTCGCCTTTGCCATATCGCAGCTTGATCAAGCACGGCCACTTTCCGCTGGATGTGGTCAAAGATTACATTCTTCGCTGGCCCGAAAAACGGACGTACCCTGGTTTGTTCATGACTCCTGAGGATGTCAGAAGATTTCGGGCGAGTGTTGATGACCTGGCAGCACATCAGCAAACGGTAAAATACTTTTTGCGGAATCCACAGTTATTGGCCGCGTACCAGATGGATCGTGTGGTTCCTGCGTGGCTGGCGACCGATGATCCAGAGCTTGGAAAGCGGCTGGTTCAGACAACGATGGACATGCTGCAAAAATCGGTCAACGAAATGATCGATCAGAATGGTCTGCCGTTCGGCGCTGCTCCTCACATGAACAACGGCTTTGCCACGGCCATCGGTCTGGCTGATATCGTGCTGAGCTCACCGCTGGCAACTCAAGAGCATCGAGAACGCATTCGGGCGTTGGCCGCATTTCTGAGCTACACGACAGCTCGGCCCGAGTATTGGTCGACTGAGCGAGGATATTCCGCGAACCCCAATATGACCTCGATGGTTTCTGGATATCGTGCGCGGCTGGCCGCCTTCATCAATGATCATCCGCTTGCCAAAGAATGGGGTCAGCGAGGCATGGATGAGCTGCGATCACAATTGCATGACTGGTCCGATGAAAACGGTGGCTGGCTGGAAGCACCGCATTATGCGATGGTGGCCTACGACGAAATTCTTGGCATGCTGGTCATGGCGGCAAACGCCGGTTTCAACGACTGGCTGTATTCCGATCCGCAGGTGAAGACCGTCATTCGCTGGCTGGCAAAAATTTCAACCCCGCCGGATTCTCGAATCGGTGGGCACCGCCATTTGCCGCCCATTGGTAACACCTATGTCCATGAACCCAGCGGAGAATACGGACTGCTGGCGTATCTGTTTCGAGAACGCGATCCGGAATTCTCTGCTGAAATGCAGTGGATGTTTCATCAGAACAATCGCTACCGCGCTCCCGGAATTGGTGGATTTCATCCCGCGTTTGCGGGCTACCGTCAATTGCTGACCGATCCCGATCTCCCGCAAAAAGAACCAGCGTACGGCAGCGAATTGTTTCCGGAATCCGGAGTCGTTCTGCGCGACCACTATCCGTCTCGCCGAGAAACTTACCTGCATCTTATTCACGGCCGCAACCACGATCACTATGACCTTGATTCCGGCAGCATCATTCTGTACGGCAAGGGACGCGTGCTGGCGGACGAGTTTGGTTACAACGGACGATCTCCTCGAAACCACCACAGCATGGTGGATTTTTCACCACAGGAGATGGACGCGGTCATGTCCGTCGACGATTTCGTAACCACACCTCGCTTCGATTACGTGGCTTCCCACAACGGCAAATGGAAGAGACAGATAGTGTTTGTGAAAGGATCATCAGCGGATTCCCCCGCCTACTTCATTATCAATGATGACTTAAAGAAGACGGAACAAGCCACATGGCGCCTGTGGTTAACAGCAAAGAAAGTGCAGATCAAAGGAAACTCAGCCACTGTGTTGGGAACAGAAGACGTCGACATGGACATCTTCTTTTTGAACACCAGACCAGTCGCGTTATCGACCGAAGAAAAATCGATTCGGAGCGGATCCGGATTGCGACCTGATTGGCAATGGGGTCCCATGACAACACAGCAGATTGGCCTGACGTCTGTCGAGCAGCGGACAGCCAAATGGAACGTGGTATTGTTTCCACGACTGCATACGGAAGCCTCACCGAAGTTCCGGTCGTTGGTGCATGGTCGCGGTGTGAAAGTGACACATGCAGCTGGGTACGACTATGTTTTCCTGAGTACAAAACCGTTTGCCTTCAAGGATGCCAGGATCGAGTTTCAGGGAAAGGCGGGAATGGCGCAATTCCGTGGCGGCAAGGCTGTTTTGGCATTGGGCAGCAAAGGAAAAATCCGCGCCGGAGCCACTGAAGTTTCAAAGCCACAATGACCGCTTTCATTGTTGGTTAATGAGAGCCAGAAGATCTGCCGTAAAAATGACGGCATGCTTTAACAAGCGGATCTCAATTTATATTGCATGTCTTTGTTCTTTATTTCGGACTGGAGTACCTGCAGTGTGTCGTCACAGTAATGAATTCCCAGCGAACGACGGTGTCAATTATTGACCATGCGGGAAAATCGGATACACGATCAGGAGAATGAGGTGCTCGGGAAATCAGTAGCAGATTTAGCCATAGGAGATATCCAGCATTTGGTGGACAACCAAGTGTGTGAATCAAGAACCTTGGAGTACAAGCTGAAGTTGCCTCCTACTACGGATAAAGACAAGAAAGAGTTTCTTGCCGATGTGTCATCGTTTGCCAATGCGACGGGAGGTGACCTGATTTATGGAGTTGAGGCCATTGATGGCTGCCCGGTAGCCGTTCCAGGGCTCTGTGAATTCAACGAGGATAAAGAGCTGTTGCGCCTTGAGGCGACAATTCGCGATGCAATCGACCCAAGAATTCAGGGCGTTCGATTCAAAACCATCCAAGGCTTCGCCGATGGTCCAGTATTGCTCATTCGATTGCCAAAGAGTTGGACGGCCCCGCATATGGTGACGTTTAAGGGAGGCTCGCGGTTCTTTACGCGGAGTAGCGCCGGGAAATTTCAAATGGACGTCGATGAACTTCGTACAGCGTTTGAAGGTGCTGGGAGAATACCTGAGCAAATCCGAGACTGGCGCACCGAACGGCTCGGCCTAATTATTGCCGACGAAGGCCCTATGCAAGTGCCTGAAACAGGGCGGCTCGTCGTTCACCTCGTACCGCTTCGACAGTTCGAAGGTCCTGATTTAATTAGTGTTGAAACACTATACGAGTCATTTACACTGTTTCCGCCTTTGTCAAAGCCTAGCGGCTGTCGAAGGTTAAATCTTGATGGAGTTGTAACTTTTTGAGGTGACTCAGCATCTGATAGTCCCGTTGACAGTTACACCCAGTTGTTTCGTGACGGAAGACTTGAGGCCGTAATGAGCGGACTCGTCAGAGAGAGGAACGATGAACGAGACGTGTCGAGCACACGTTACGAACAAGTCATTGTTGGGTCTGTTGAGCAGTATCTTATGGGATTCAAAGAACTAGGAATTGACCCTCCAATTTTATGTTTCTTGGCGATCCAGGGCGCGTCTGGTGCCCACTTCCGCGTCGATGATTGCTTCGCCGTTGGACGACACGTTGTGGATCGCGACCCGTTGGTGCTGCCTGACATCACGATAGACGATCTGGATGGCGACATCCCCACGATTCTCCGCCCCGTCTTTGACATGGTTTGGAATGCGTGCGGCTATCTGCGGAGTTTCAATTTCGACGAACATGGGAAATGGAAATTACAAAGCCTGTCCTTATGATTAGCTTTACAAGTTTTCAGGCTTTTGCCATTCAAGCAGGACAAATTGATTGGTGCCATCGCGCCACGACAACGCCAGTCGCCTAGCCTCGGTTTGCAAGTCGTTACTTTTTATTGCTAGAAATCGATCAGGGCTGCGTTCTCTGATCCGATTAATTGCCGAGACAATTTGGTGGATCAGCATAAGCTCGCCTGGATCTACAATCTGCAGCGCTAGAACACATGCGTTGGCAGCAGTGGGAGTTGCGGATTGCCAGTGCAATACATTGTTCGTGCTTAGACGTACCTGGACTCTGATCTCTTGTTGAATTTTTCCGGCGAACTCTTGTTGGCTGAGCTTTTGTTGCTGGTACGGTTACGTCGTATTACTTCGGTCTATCGACAGACTCGGCAGGTGTAGAGTTTTCTGATGGGTAGTTTGTAGGGTTCAGATGTGGTGCTTTTGTTGCAATGGACTTCAGCAATTGGAGGGCAACTTCTGCCTTTCGTTGTCGTAGTTCTGTCTGTCTCAGTTTTGTGTTCGCAAGTGCAACTTCCACGCTGGAAGAATAGCCTCGTTTTGCTTGCTCTGTGATTTTCTCTGATTCGGCACGCATCGTTTTTTGCCGCGTTTCTTCCATTGCGATTTCGAGTTCCTTATCTCGTATGAGGGCTTCATATTCTCTCCAGGTCTGCTTCCACTCGGCCATTCGATGGTTCAGTGTTTCGACAGCACGGACGACTTTCGTGTGTTCCGGGCGATAGTTGGTTTCTAAAGAACGCATTGCTTCGCTCTGCTCATCAACCGCTTTGCGGCGAAGTACCAACCTTTGCGTTAGACGATCTTGATCAGCTGTTGCGTGGTCACTCGAATCTTCAGTTATTGGAGAACTGCGGACGAGAGAAGAATGGGATGTTCCGGGCAGGTGCGGCGGTTTAGGCAGTCCAGTCGGCGTTCCCGAGGTCGGCATCCTCAGTGGAGGAATTCCGGAGTCTGGATTTTGTGCAACAGGCGACGTTGCTGTACCTGGCTGCAGGGAGTTCCAGTCGATGTCGGGGTCGAGAAGTTCTTCGACGCGACGTTCGATGATGCGGTCCTTATGTTGTTGTTTTCCTCTCAGACTTTCCTCAATCAACTTCAGCTTGGTTTTTAAGGAATGGACTTGCTTCTGCTGTTGCTCCAAACGTTGTTCCAATGCGGCTCGGACAAGTGAAGTCAGTTCTGCTTTTTGATCGTTGGTGACGCTTTTTGCGTTCCGCAGTGACCTGGCAAGTCGCAGGGTTGGGTCGGGACGATTTTCAGCCAGTGAAGCAGACGCTGACTCTGCTGGGGCATAGACCTTATGAAATTTGGGATCTGTTGGAGACGTCCATTTGCCGTTGGCTGCGCTGAACGTGTAGAGATGTCCGTCTTCGACGATTTGAATCAAGGAGCTTTCGAGCGTCGCCACGGCGGCCGAGTCATCCGGGAGTTCGAGCACATCCCATTGGCCTGTTTTTGCGCTGTAGCCGGCAACGCCATGTTTAAGCCTTACAGCGGCGACGTGTTCTGACACCACCGGAATCACTTGCTTCTGTGGTTTTACGGCAAGGTTCGTCCACGTTCCGCGTTCCTGACTGTAGCCTCGCAGTTCGTCATTTTCTTTTGACCACGAAACCATCAACGAACCGCTGGATATCATTCGCCCTCGCGGATCGTTGGGGTCCGTCGAGGCTGTTGCTGAGCCTCCGGCTCCGCCTCCTCCAAATGGCGAAGAAAATCCCGACGGCGTTGGTGCCACATCCAGTTCAGCGACTTTGGTTTCGAATTTCTTCAGCCATGACTTTCGATACGCTGTTACATGAATAACCCGACTGTTGAAGAGTACAGATTTCGTCATGTAGCTGCCGTGCGTATTCACCGGCCCCATGGACTTCATCCAATCCCTGAGTTGCTGTTCGATGTTTGGGTTGGCATGTTTGAGTTTGATCTCCTTCGTCGTTTCCTGATATTCAGGATCTGACGGCGACGTCCAGCGGCTGCTGCCTGCGCTGAATGTGTACAAGTGCTCTCCACTTTCGACTTGCAACAGGTCCTGAGAGAATTCTCCTTCGAAGGCGAGTGGTTCTGCCGGCAGAGGAGGATTCAGTGGTAACAACGACCAGCGGCCCGTCTTTCCGCTATACGCAGCTACAGAATTCCCGACGCGAGCTGCAGCGATGTTGCCGGAAACCATTGGCACAATGAATTCCTGCTTTTCAATCTTCAACGGGGTCCATTTGCCGCTGTCATGGCTAAATCCTCGCAGTTCGTCGTTGTCTTTTGACCACGAAACCATCACGCCTTTTCCTTCGACCAGGCGCTTGTCTTCCTTCACATTTTCCGATTCATCAGCGATGACGGAATGCAAGAGCGGCAGAACAGAAACAAGGCAACTTAATCGAACCCAATTCATGAGCAGGTTGTACATTGTGCTTTTCCCAATTGGAAAGGTTGAAGACGACTTCAAAGTTCTGAATTCAGCTGCTGCATTAGCAGTTCTGTTTCCCGGCCCAGAGTTTCCAGGCTATCCGAAATATTGTCATGCCATTCGAGCGTCGAGTCGTTGAGAGACGAAGCTGATTCATCTGGCGGTGCGTTTTCCGGCGAAGTTTTGGCAGCGATCTCAGTCGCAGTTTTTTCCTGTGGCTCGTTCGGTTGGCTGATGCCAAACCAGTCTCCACTTATCAACAAAAGCAACGACAGCAGGGCGACAGATGCTGCCAGCACAAGACGGGGCCACGATGACTTGTCGCGGAGTGCCTTCACTGCGACTGGCAGCGCATTTGCGGATGGCTGCTGTACGTGAGCCACACATTCTTCCAGCATTTGGGCCACGTTGGCTGCTGAATCGAAACGATCACCAGGCAACTTGGCGAGCAACTTTTCAATGAAGCCCTGAAGCCATGCTGGAATTTCGCTATTCAATTCAGAGATCGATCGTGGCTGCTGATCTGTTACTCGTCGCAGAATGCCGTAGCTTGTTTCTGCTCGAAATGGTGGCCGCCCCGTGCTCATGGCGTACATTACGCTGCCAAGGCTAAACAGGTCGCTGCGAGTATCCACGCTGTCTCCTCGAGCC
>CAYZYB010000182.1:0-7811 GCA_964481505.1 uncultured Planctomycetaceae bacterium
GCCTACATGCGGTCCACTGCCAGCTTGAAGCGGCCACATTTCTGGAAGCGATCGCCACAACACTCAAGCCAGCCAACGCAATGGCTTCTTTGTTGCCGGAGATGGAATATCAGATCGGCGCAGAACAAGCCGCGCGACTTTCGTTCGAAAAAGTGGCAGGCGAGACACCCACCACGCAGGGCGAGAGACTTTCGAAACTCTCAGACCGGATTCTGACGATCGCGAACGAAACAGCCGACCGCATTCGTGCTGCTGTGCCTTCAACAGACAACAGCGCCAGCGGAATATTTCTTGTCAACACACTGCCGTGGCAGCGAACTTTGGTTCTTCCCTGGACTGCAGCGAATCCGCCAGCGGCCAGTGATGCGATTACGGAGTGCTGGCAGCAGGATTCGGGACTGCAGCTGGAAGTGGAATTGCCAGCGGGTGGCTTCGTTTGGCTTCATGAAACAGTGGGCGGCAATGTGGTCAAAGTGGCCGCTAATCGAGGCAAGGCGTTAGCGGAAACGCTTTTGCTGCGGAACAAATTCTTCGAAGTTCAGTTGAGCGATCAGACCGGAGGGATTTCGGGCGTTGTTTTTCACGGCCAGCGAGGTAATCGCGTCAGTCAGCAGGTCGCGTTTCGATATGAAGAATCGAAAACGATCACCACGGAAGACGAAGAAGTTACTCTGGGATACGCCGCCTCGCGTTTGGTTTCGTCACGCATTGTTGCCAGCGGTCCATTGACAGGATCGATCGAAACTTCGAACGAGATTTTCGATCCTGCCAGTCAAACCGTGATGGCGAAATACCGTCAGACAACAACGGTGGAACGTAATTCGCCACAACTCCACATCTGTATCGAGTTTGACGAGATCTCAGAACTACCAACCGGCAATCCGTGGATGACGTACTACGCTGCCAGGATTGCGTGGGACAACGAAGCGGCTTCGATTGTTCGCAGCTGTCTGGGGCAGGCCGCCGGTTTTCGCATGGAACGCTTTGAGGCACCGGACTACATCGAAGTCGCAGACCAGGACCAGCGACTTCTGATTCTGCCCCACGGACGTCCGTATCACCGCCGCAGCGGCTACCGAATGCTGGACAGCCTGCTGTTGGTCGAAGGAGAAGACGCGCGAACGTTTGAATTCACGCTGGAGTTTGATCAGCCGTTCCCGATGCGTTCCGCAGCGGAGGTTCTCAGCCCGCCGGCGCTGCGAGAAACATCCGGCACTGTCCCGTCGGGTGCGTCGTCAGGGTGGATCATCGGGGTGTCTGCAAAAAATGTCGTGGTCGCTCGTACCCGCACCGTCCATCAGAAGGTCGAAAAAACGGACGACGGCAGTTCAGAATCAACTGAAACATCAGTCGTGTTGTTGCTGCAGGAAACAGAAGGTCGTTCGGCAAACTGCATGATCAAAACCGCTCGACCGCCCAGGTCCGCGCGACTTCGCAAGGCGACGGGGGAAACGATTCAACAATTGGCGGTCAACAAAAATGGGGTGCAGATTGAATTCTCACGATTTCAAATGAAGCAAATAGAACTCACCTTCTGAAACCTCGAAGGCCACCCGGCCGGAAGTTCGAAAACGATCGTTTTTTTGCCGCAATAGCAAGGAAACCGGCCCCTCTTTCGAATATCGTTGCCTGGGAAATCGCCAATCCGTGGGCGATCCTTCCGCGCGACCGATTCGCAACTTACCAAACGGCATCAAGCGTTCCTCAATGATTGTCACGATTGACGGCCCGGCGGGGTCTGGGAAAAGCACCGTCGCCAGACTCCTCGCCGATCGACTCAGTGTCCGATTCCTGGACACCGGCGCGATGTACCGCGCCGTCGCGTTCGCTGTGTTGCGAAGTCCGGTTTCCGAAACAGATTCCGACGGCGTTGCGGAGGTTGCAGACGCGGTTGACCTGCAGTTTCAGGACGACATTCTGCATCTCAACGGCGTCGATGTTTCGAACGAAATTCGCACGGCCGAAGTCACCGCAATCTCGTCTGTGGTCGCAGCCAACCCCGCCGTGCGTGAGCGGCTTGTGGAACTTCAGCGACAGGTTGGGCGACAGGGCAGCCTCGTCACCGAAGGTCGGGATCAGGGTTCAGTTGTGTTCACCGACGCAGAGTACAAGTTCTTCCTTACCGCGACGATGGACGCCAGAGCTCGCCGACGTCATCGCGAACTGGTCGGTGGCGGATCAAAGCTCACTCTATCAACGGTGCGAACCCAGCTCAGTCAACGAGACGCTCGCGACGAAAATCGCACTCACGCGCCCATGAAGCCGGCCGAAGACGCCGTGATCATCGACACGTCTGCGATGTCGATCGCTCAGGTTGTGGACGCTTTGGCCGAACGTGTTTCCCCGACAGCCTGAATCTCACCAACCGAACGCCCGTCGATTACGCGGCAAGTTTGCATTCCGCAGTCCGCATTACCTCGCCAGCTGCGTCCATCTCAGGCGGGTCGGGAAACTCCGTTTGGCCAGACGCGATGCGTCCGATGACGACTACCGTACGCAGTATGATCTTGAAGTCGTACAACAACGATGCGTTTCGAATGTAGATCGTTTCCAGTGCCATTTTGATCGGCAGCAGTCGTTCGACATAGACCTGTTCCGGGTTCTCGCCGGTCAGCATTTTTTCGCCATGAGTGTAGTTGTACAGGCTGCTGACTCCGGACAAACCCGGACGCACGGCCAGCGTCGCCATTGCCATCTGGCTGTAGTGTTTCTGGACGATGTTCAGGTCTTCCGGTCGCGGCCCGACAACGCTCATGTCACCCCGAAGGATGTTCCAGAGTTGTGGGAGTTCGTCGAGCTTTGTCTTTCTGAGTAGACTGCCGAACGCGAAGACACGAGGATCGGCTGCTCCGGTCACTGCGCTGACATTGGTTCCCTGATCCATTTTCATGGTCCGCAGCTTGTACAGCGTAAACGGTTCTCCATTCACGCCAGCTCGTCGCGCACAATAGAACGCCGGTCCTCTGCTGGACAACCGCACGCCAATCGCGGCCAACAGAATGATCGGGCCAAAGAAAATCAGCGCCAGTGACGACGCCATAATGTCAAACAGGCGTTTGACCATTTCTGATTGTCCTTCTGATGGTCATGAAGACTTCTGCGTGTTCCATGCAACACTGATTTCCCCACGCAGCACTGCGGTGAGTCAGAGATTCGAGCGACCGTGGGTGTGGGTAAGGTCGTACTTCGCTGGTGTAGCACGCCATCGCGTCAAGTTTCTTTTGCAGCGTGGTTGTGATGTCGACCCACGTATCCGGAACAAAGGTCCTCGGGTACGCCCATTCTGTACTGCTGGCTGTGTCGAATGCGTAAATGCCTTCGATGAATTCTTCCATCGGTCGTGTCGCTACCAGCACAGCTTTGAACAGCAGTTCATGGTCACGATTGATATCGCCGCCGTATTGCGTGTACACAATGTTTGGTTTCACATCATCAACAACTTTTTCCAGCGGTGTGATGATGTCCGTCAGTGTGAATGTGTCGAGCTTTTGGTCGGGGAACTTCAGCGTTCGGACTTCCTTTGTCCCAAGCACTTTTCCTGCCTGCTGGATGTGGTCGTTCTGCCCCACGCCGTCTTCGCCGTAACGCAGTGATTCACCTTCGCACACGATTACGGACGTGACTTCATCGCCGTTGGCTGCGTGCAGAGCCACCGTTCCTCCGCAACCAAGCAGTTCGTCATCGGGATGGGCGGCAATGACTAAAACTCGTTTATGCGGCATTTCGGAGTTGTCTTCCTGTCCAGTTCTGTTGCGTTATCTCGCTCAATTGACGTCCGTTCAGAAGATGGCCGGATTCGTCTTCAATCTCCAGCAACACGATCGCTCCGTCGCCAGTCGCAACCAGCAGCCCGCAACTTTGTTCGTCGGGGCTGTTGACTGGCCCCAGAATACTGCCCGGTTCGCCTGGCGATTGAGCAAGCGGCAGCAGAGCGGCCTTCCAAACGCGAAATGCCTGTCCGTTTAAGTAGGCGAAGGCTCCAGGATACGGATGCGTGACGGCACGGATGAGGTTGTAGATTTCGCGGCTGGAACGTGTCCAATCGATCAGACCATCGTTCGGCCGTCGACGGGGAAGAATGGCGGAATCCTGCTCTGCCTGGGGTAGGCCGGGGCGTTCTCCCCATTCCAATTCCCGAAGAAGCTCCAACAGCATCTCGCGATTCGATTCTGCGACGCTGTCGTAAATCGTCGCACAAGTGTCATAGGAGGTAATTGGAAAAGAGCGTTGTGCGATCAGGTCTCCAGCATCAACGCCTTCAGCAAGCCAGATCAACGAATTGCCGGTTTCTTTTTCGTCTCGAATGATCGCCCAATTCACGGGGGCACTGCCACGATTGTGCGGCAGCAAAGAAGCATGAGCTCCCACGACGCCGATGCGAGCCTGTCGAAGCGCGTCGGGACAGAGAATTTGCCCCCATCCCAGCACCACCAGCACATCACAATCCCATGCCTTCAGGATGTCGATGCTGTCTGAATCGTTGACGTGAGCCACTTCGAACATCGGAATCTTAAAGCGGTCACAGAGTCCTTCGTAACTGCCGGACCCACAGCGCCGCTCCGCTTTCTCCTGGCGCAACGTCATCAGCCCGACAACGTCGTATTCAGCTTCGCACACGGCCTGAAGTGCTGGTATTCCTTCGGCGTGAACTCCAACCCAGCCGATTTTCACGATCTCCGCTCCTTGAGTGTTGTTTCCGGATCCTTCCGGTGATCAGCATCTTTACTGTTGGATCATAATTTGGTGGGGCAATCGCCTGAAACGCGATTCAGGCTTTACACCTGCTCGCTGCTCGTCCAAGTCACGGATTGTCCCTTGAAATTGGTGTTCAAGTCAATGTTGATCAACAGCAGCTATCGCAATGTGACGCTGGCGGGCTGAATATTCAGTTCCTGCTGCAGCGATCTCAGCAGATTGATTTCAGCCTCGGCGAGATTTCCACGAATCGGGCGCGAACTCAACTTTTGTAGCAGTTCAGTGGCCTCTTTCTTCTGTCCCGCAAGCAGCAGGGTCTTCACAGCGAAGACCTCGGTTACCATTGTTCGCTCTTCAACAGGAATGGCACGCAAAACGTTCAATCCGGCCTCGGCCTGATTGCTAAGTGCCAAAGCCAATCCACGAATGCTTCGCACGCCTGGATCGCTTGGAGCAAATCGCGTCGCCTTTTCAGATAGTTGCAAAGCAGCACGGGTATCATTCTGAATCAACGCAGCCAGCCATGCCAAATGCCCGAAAGCTCGACCATTTCGGTTGTCGACCGCTGTGATCTGCTTCAAGAGTGTGGTTGCCGCGGAGTATTGCTTTGTCAGCATCTGATACTCGGCAAAAGCCACTCGTAGATTAAAGTTTGCAGGCTCCTTTCGGATGAGCTGAATGAGTTCATTACTGGCACGATTGGAGCCTGATTGCTCCTGAGGATGTTGCCGCACACACTCCAGCCAGCAGTACGCCGCGGAGTCCGGAGACAACTGTTGCCCGCTACCGTTAATCGCATCCATTGCTTCACCGACTGGTCGATGGCGCGCCAGGAAGTTGACGTAACCGAAAACATACTTTGCTGAATTTCGCGCCAACTGGCGCCAGGCTTCCTGACCGTATTGCAACATCAGGTGTGACTGAGGACTCGCGCCACGTGCATGTTCTTCGGCTTCGGCCACCGAAGTCGAAGTTTCTGCTAAAATCTGAAGCCGCTGACGATCATTCAAACGTGGAAACGTTCGGTTCGTGGCAAGGCCGTTCATCCAGTTGGTGAGACCAGCCTGATCCTTTCTGGCGGCATACATTCGCAGCATGCTGGAATGAGCCTCAAGGTTCGTCGGATCTTCATCGAGCACCTTCCGAATGCGTTGCAAAAGCTGATCGCCATGCACTGAAGACAGTCGCTGAAAGGCACGTCCGATCTCAGCACGCCCCGGCAGCCTTCTGGCGGCATCGTCGAGGAGATCCATCGCCTGCGACGGATACCCTTTGGCAAACAGCAGATCTGCCTGCAACAAAACACGTTGGATTTCATCTTTGATTCGAGGATTCTTGTCGCTCAACAGCAGTTCAATTTCCGACCAGTCACGGCTGGACTCGGGAAGTGTGAGATTGTTTTTAATCATCAGGTTTGCCAGAAACTCCGGCACTCCATCCACGTGCAGCAACTGTCGGTACTCAGCGATTGCAAGGTTGACCTGTTCCGATCGAAGGTAGGCTGACGCAATTCCAAGTCGGCCACCTTCAAAGTCAGGATTGGATTTGACCAGCGATCGATAATCATCCATCGCTCTGGCATTGTCTCCGTTTTCTCGCCGACAGAGTGCCAGGCAAACGCGTGCTCGCGATGCCATACTGGGGTCGCTGTGAGCAAAACCGAGAGCCATTTCGAACGACTCTATCGCGTCCGTCCACTCTTTCTGAGACATCTGCAGCCGCCCCTTCATGAACTCACGCCGACCCCGGTCGACGGCTCGCTGCGGAATCCGATTGAAGACTTCCTTCGCTTGATCGTAGCGTCGGTCGCTAACCAGATAGTCCACAAGAATTTCCTGCATTTCGACATGGCGCGGATCGCGTGCAATTCCCACCTCCAGATTTTTGATCGCCCCATCGCGATCAGAAAGTGCCCACATCGCGGAAGAAAGATACTGTCGAAGATGCTTTTCGTCCGGCGCTGCATTGACCTGTCTTTGCAGGTGGGTCACAAGCTGGCGGTAATGTTCGTTAGCGTCGAACGATTTATTGCCGGTTTTCGACTTTCGAATGGCCTTCACCAGCATCGCATTTGTCCGAACGTCAGTAGGATCCTGGCGAATCGCTGCCCAGATGTCCTGCACAGCGTCGATTGGGCGTTCCTGTTCGAGAAACCATGATGCTCGAATGCGTCGCGCCTCAGCAGAATCCTTCGATCTCACGAGATCGTTTAATAGACGCTCCGCGGTCAAAGGATCGTCCGACTCATTCGTCAGCAGATCGGCGAGATATTCGAAGGACTGCGGATCTGCATTCGGTAAGGCAATTGCTTTACGAAAATACTCGATCGCATCAAAGAACTTGCCGGTGTCCTGGGCGACAATTCCGCTGAAATGCCAGACATCCGGACTTTTTGAACCTGCGTCACGCATCTTTTTCAAATGCACGGCCGCATCGGAGTAGCGTCCCATTCGATCCGCGATGCGAATTTGTCGTACCCGCAGGTCATCTCGCGTGCCATCTACGCCCAGTAGTCTTTCGTTGATTTGAAAGGCGCGCTGCAGTGACTTGGCGCTGTTACCATGATCTTCAAGAAGCCTCGACACCTGTTCGTCGACTTCGTCATCGCCGGGCTTCAGGCCAAGGTATTGTTCGAATAAATCGAACGCCTTGCGATGATCTTCATTCGCAAGTGCTTCCTCAGCACTACTCTTCAGAAAATCACTCGTGCGAACAACCTGTCGGGCATGCAGTATGTTCATCCCGAGCCACAGAAGTAATCCACAGCCTCCAAGGATCGCAAAAGCCTTCAGGTTCAGGACGCGTCTCTGCGAAGGTCTGTTTTCTATTGATGTGCTGGGCATAGTCAGATCTTTATTGGGAACAGCCAGTGTGGTTTTGAGGCTGCAATTTTTCTTCTACTGGTTAACTGTGTTGAATATCCATTGACCCAAAAATTGCGACAGTCGTCTCAGAAAGTAGATACCATCTTCGTATGCTCTACTGTCGTTTCGCCATTCAACGCTGCCGTCAACACGGGAAGTGCATCGTTTAAGAAGGCTTCTATCTGAGGTAATGCAGTATTGCTGCTTTCCTCCAAAGCACGGTCTGTGACATAAAGCTTGTACAGATAAGGG
>CAYZYB010000183.1:0-7793 GCA_964481505.1 uncultured Planctomycetaceae bacterium
ATCCACCTTGAGGTAGAGCGGAAATCAGATATCGGTTTTGGCTGCAATATGGGAATTGTCGTGGGAGGACACCAAGCAGTGATTGACATGGATGGCAGCGGCAAAGCCGCCTGGGCGCTTGCAAACATCGACGGCTATTCCATGCACGATAAAGAAAACGAAACCTATGTCGCTGGTAAGCGATTTATGCGCGGCCAAACTGTCCCGGTAGACATTCGCGTCACGTCCAAATCTGTCAGAGTGTTGGTCAAGGGGAAAACGGTGATTGACTGGACAGGCCGCCCTGAGCAACTGTCTGTCTGGGACAAAATTCAGCCAGAACTGACATCGGACGATTCGCTGTTCTTCTTCAGTCAGGCAGAATTCATGATCCATGAAATGACCTTTCGCGCCGGGCGGTGATGATACTGGCAGACATGAATAGCAAGTCGGACGAAGACATTCAGCACGGCATCACGACTGAGGAAAGATTACGACTTCGAACAAACGCAAACGCTACAGAAAGAATATCCTTATGATATCCGCACACCGAAGACGCAGGAGTTACTGGAAGAAGCGAAGCCTGGTGATTGCCACGCCATCGATTTGCGTGAGCGGCTGACAAATTTAGCATACGAGTTAGTGAACCTACTCAATAACAAACTCAACGGTTTTTTAGCTTGATGTTTCGACTCATCTCTTCCAACAACGACGATCCCTTACTGCTTCCACCGGACTTGCCGATGGTGATTGGGCGTGGGGATGATTGTGAAATACAGCTGAACGATCCGTCGGTTTCGCGGGTCCATTGTCGAATGATGACAATGGACGGATGCGTCAGTCTGACAGATCTGGACAGTCGCTGGGGTACGTTTGTTAATGGCCAGGTCGTCGAAAGTTGCGACCTGAAGCCTGGTGATCGGATTCGCATTGGCGAAACCGTGCTGAAACTGGAAATCGTAGGTGAACCGAATCAGACGACACTGGCTCCATCATCGCAACAACAGCGGCCACAGGATGCCGAAACGATGGCTCCAGGACTCACTCCCGAAACCGGTCGAGAATCATTTATCGTCGAGGATGATCTGGCATTCGCCGTTGCTGACGAAGGATCGTCCGCACCGTTCGAGGCGTCTTTGTTTCTGGGACAGACGTTTCTGCAGTATCGCATTCAACGCACGCTGGCTCAAAGTTCCACGGGCATCATCTTCTGTGCCAAAGAACAACAATCAAATCGACCGGTCGCCCTGAAGATTTTTGAACCGTCTGTCTTTGCTGATGGCATCGCCGGACAGCGTTTCGAACGAGCAGCAAAAATCATGTTGCAGCAAAGGCATGCCAATATTGTCGAGCTGTACAATGCCGGAAGAAAAAACAGCTACTGCTTCACAGCTTCACAAATGATCGAAGGGGAATCGACGGCACAGATGATCAACCGCATCGGTGTGGCGGGAATGCTCGATCCGATTCCGACGCTGCAAATCGCCGTCGATTTGTGCGAAGCGCTGCGTTTTGCAGAGGCGATGAAGATCGTGCATCGTAACATCCAACCGTCAAACGTGTTGATTCGTCAGGCCGATCGAGTCGCCCTGCTGAACGACCTGGTATTGGCGAAAGCGACCACTCAATCGGGTGCTGAGCAGTTGACACAGGCGGGCGAAATTCTGGGCGACGTTAGCTATATGTCGCCCGAGCAACTTGGCAGCGGACAGCCGGTGGATTGTCGGTCCGACATTTATCAGCTGGGAGTCACACTCTACGCGCTGCTCACGGGGCGAACACCATTCGAAGGTGGGCGGATCTCGGAAACGGTTACGGCTGTGCTGTCTGCTGAACCAAAGCCCGTGCGTGACACTCACATGGCAACGCCGGCTCAATTCGAAACCGTTGTATTGAAAATGCTGTCAAAGAATCCCCGAGACCGATACCAGAATGCCAACGAACTGTCCGCCGCACTTACGAAAGTTTGTCGTGAAATCGGGCAACAAAATATCAAGCCGCGCGAAGCTCCGCCTGAACAGAACTGGAGTGGCGCACTTGATGGTTTGCTTTAGGCTTGTTTGGTTGTTGATGTGGATAAGCCGACGGCGCAATAACATGTGACCAGCAGCCGGTTGTGAAATCTGGAATTTCCTGAATGGCTGTGTAACAAACCTTCCTGGCGAGCGACAAACAAGACGTGAATCAGGACAGGGAAACGCAATTCGACCAGTATTTTTGCGAGCACAGGTCGCGAATGCTGCGAATTGCGCGGGCGTATGCTCCTGAATCACCGGATGATTTATTTCAGGAACTGGCTTTACAGTTGTGGCAAAGCCTGGCTCGTTTTGAAGGAAATTGCGAACTGACAACATGGGCCTATCGAGTACACCTTAACACTGCGATGTCGTGGCGGCGCAGTGCCGCACGTCGACGATGGCTGCCAATTTCAAATGCTCCGGCAGAAGAACTCGTCGATCGCGCCACGGAGAAAGAGGCTTCTGAATCGACCAATCTCGATGATCGCTTAAAGCAACTGCTCGCAGCACTCGGCGAAACGGATCGAGGCGTGCTGCTGATGTTGCTCGACAATATTTCGAACGAACAAATCGCAGAAGTCATGGGAGTCAGCGAGGGAGCTATTCGAGTTCGTCTGCATCGAATCCGAAAACGGATCGAAGGGGGCGAATTATGAATCTTGAAGACTTGAAAGCGAAGCTGAATGACCTGGATCGCTATCGGCTTCAGCCAGAAGATAAGCTGGAAGAAGTTCGCCAGAATGTGATGAAGTCACGACAGCGTTTCGGCGTTCGCGACGTGCGAGAGTTCTGTGCTTGTGTGATTGTGTTTGTGATATTCTGGCCGTACGTGTTTTCGGAGATGCCATGGATGACGCGACTGGGCTCACTGATTTCCTGTACTGCCGCCGTGTTTATCTCACTGTCGTTGTATCTAGGAAGACGTCGCCATCGAGTATGGCCGGAGTTTTCTGTTTGCCGATTTCTTGAAGCGGAGATTTTACATCTGGATTATCAAATACGCTTATTGCGATCGGTATCGTGGTGGTACCTGGCTCCGTGTGCTGTGGGCTGCTTGCTGTTCGTCTGGGGGCTTATGCCAACACAGCAGGCACTGGTTGTTTCGTGCGGCTATTTTGTTGTTGATCGCGTCATTTACTGGAATAACCAACGCACAATTAGAAAAGACCTGGTGCCGCAACAAGAAGAACTTGTGCGTGTTTTTGAGTCGCTTAACGATGGTGCAGAAGTGAATTCTGTTCCGGAGTGAAAATGTTGTAGATAATTTGTTCACTTTAATCCGGGTGCCCGACGGCAACGTTTCCGAGCGGTCGCTGGCAGCGGCCTTCGGTCTTCGGCGTAAGGAAAATTCCTATGAGAAATCAAATTGGATATACGATCTTTTTTGTGTCGGTTGTCGTGGCCTGCTGGGCGATGCACACCAGCCTCGATCAGGACGTGGTCGCTCAGGACCGCGTCGCAAAGACGGTGGCCTATCTGGCGGAGCCAATGGTGAAATCGAAAGAAGTCGCCGGGCTGTCGATCGGAATTGTGTCGCTGGATGAATCCGGAAAACTGAAGTCGGAAACGCTGCATTTCGGCAACGCCATGGGATTCGGAATGACAGCAGAGGCAAAGCCTCCGACCGACGACACGCTGTACGAAATTGGCGGAATGACGAAAGCCCTGACCGGAATCCTACTGGCCAGCGCCGTTCAGCGAGACGAAGTGGAACTGACTACGCCAGCTGATGACATCATGCCGGAAGGCATGACGATGCCGAGCCATGAAGGCAAGAAAATTTCGCTGCTTCACCTCGCCACACATCACTCGGGCCTTCCACGGATTGCTGACAATATGCCGGAGGCGAATTTCGACGATCCCTATGCCAACTACACATCAACACTGGCTGGTGAATTTCTGAATCACTACAAGCTAACCCGAAGGCCTGGTTCGCAGTACGAATACTCGAACTTGGGCATGTCGTATCTCGGCCACTTGTTGACAATCAAATCAGGAGCTGAAAACTATGACGAGTTGCTGTTGGAGCGGCTGACAGGACCACTCAAAATGCCATCAACGAAACCTCTGGTGCCCGGAGACGATTCGAAGTTGGCGGTTGGCCACACGGCAACCGGAACTAAGGCGGCCAATTGGCACTGGGCAGACATGCCGGGCGCTGGCGGTGTAAGAGCAAACATTGCGGACATGAATCAGTTTATGATTGCCAATCTAAAACCTCCTGGCGATCCGGTCGGCAAGTCCATCGATTTGGCATTCGAACAACATGTTAGTCCAGTGGGCAGTGCCTTCGGCAGAGGATTAGGATGGACGATCGCTCGCGACGGACAGACTCGCTGGCGCAACGGACGAACGGGCGGATTTTCGTCAGCAATGTTCATCAATCGAGAGCTCGGGCTTGGTGTCTGCGTGCTGTGCAATACATCGCATGACGGCATCACCGGACTTGCAGAACGCCTGACTCAAATGAAAGCGGGACTCAAAGTCATGGCGCCGTCTTCTGAGGAGCAGACGGACGTCGAAGGCGACGTCATGGATCGCTATGTTGGTCGTTACCAACTGACTCCGCAGTTTATCTTCAATATTCGGCGCAAGGGCAAACAGCTAACTGTTCAAGCGACCAATCAGCCAACCATTCGACTTTATGCCCGCAGCGATGTTGAGTGGTTCTGCAAGACAGTCAAAGCCTCCCTGCTGTTCAGCGACATCAAAGACGGCAAAGCGAACAGCCTGACACTAATCCAAAACGGCCTGCGTCAAAAGGCATCACGCATCGGCGATAGTGATGGAGGCGGCTATCCCAAACTATCACCGTTCTCTGCGATCCGATGGAACAAAGAAACGCCGGAAGTTGAGATAAAGGGGAAATGGTATGAGCTGGTTTCGCTGGACGGGCAGGATGTGAACGACATCCTGTCGTTCAGTCGTCACACTTTTCAGAGCCGATGGAAAAAACGTTTCGAAGAAGACCTCGTGGAAGTCTTAACCCGCATGGGGCACGCACCAGAAACGAAAATCGACATAGCCGTCAAGCCATTGGAAACGGTAACACTCAAAGATGTCGCGATGACAAAAAGAAACCGCGACGCGATACGCGAGGCAGCAACCACGCGTGTCAAGTAACCGAAATTCTGACCGACTGGCGACCGCGAAGGATCGTGATCGCCAATCGTACGAAGCAGCACCTGTCATGCAGGAAGCCTGGCTGACCTAAGCCTCAACCTTTGCGAATTCGTGGACCCAAACCGGCTGATCCTGGTCCCATTCCATGCCCTGATGCATGCGTTCGATAAGTGCTCGATACATCGCAAGGTTGGGGTAACCTTCTCGCTGAGCATCCTCTTCTGAAATGTCGCCCCAGCGTTCTGTTCGAAGCCCCGTGATTTCAAAGTCGGAGCCTTCCAGCGTGAACTTCTCACCAGGATAACCGTACACGCCAGCTCGACGCTGCTGGGTCTTTGAACCGTCGAGGGCAGCAGAGACCAGTTTCTCGTGCGTCACAAGGCGTTCGATGGAACAGGTTTTTTCAGGATAATCGTCTGACATGATGCTCTTCGAGTGAAAGAAAAGGGGTTTTGCGCAAGGATAACCCCAAACTTGAGGCCGCTCGACCACAACCGTCGACTAATCGTAAATCGCGTTCAGACCGCCGGAATACAAAAGCTGCTGATTGTCCGGCGTGAGAAACAGATCGTAGTCTGCCGGAGTGTCGCCGCCAGCGACGGTCGAAGAAGTTCCTGGAAATGTGATTCTGTGGCACGCGCTATTAGCATGCAGATCCAGGACACGTCATCTACGGCAGGCCGAACTTCCAGCGACCCATCTTTCATGGGGCAAGCATAGAAATCGGAGCGTTCGGTGCAAAGGACTTTAATGAAGCCTCCCCCACAGTCACACCACTATAAAAATTTCGAGCTTTCACAAGCACCGTCTCATAGACCGCGGGCACAAACGGACGTAGATTGTGCGTACACAGCATTTTTCAGAATTCGTCTTACGTCGGGTGTAAAGCATGAGCAACGAAAAAGTGAAAATCGCCATGGTCGGATTGGGCTTTGGCGCAGAATTCATCGCCATCTATCAGGCTCACCCAAATGCCGAAGTGACGGCAATCTGTCGTCGAAACGAAACTGAACTCAACAAGTGTGGCGATCAGTTTGGAATCCAGAAACGTTACACAGACTATGAGCAGGTGCTGGCCGATCCGGAGATCGACTACGTCCACATCAACAGCCCAATTCCTGATCATGCGTGGATGTCGCTGAAAGCTCTCGATGCCGGCAAGCACGTCATGTGCACGGTACCGATGGCGACGACGATCGACGAATGTCGACAGATTGTGGAGAAGGTCCAGGAAACCGGCCTGAAGTACATGATGGCAGAAACCGTCGTGTACAGTCGTGAGTTTCTGTATATCAAAGATCTTTACGACAAAGGTGAGCTCGGCAAGATTCAACACCTGGCGGCATCGCATCCTCAGGACATGGATGGTTGGCCGAGTTACTGGGAAGAAATGATTCCCATGCACTATGCGACGCATGTGGTTAGCCCATGCCTCGGCCTGACAAATTCTTTGGCTGAACAGGTGAGCTGTTTCGGATCAGGAACTGTTCGCGATGACATCGCAAAAAAATCGGGCAACAAGTTCGCCGTCGAAAGTTGCCACATCAAACTGAAGGACAGCGACGTCACGGCTCACATCTGGCGTTTCCTCTACGACGTTGCTCGACAGTATCGTGAAAGCTTCGATGTCTACGGCACAAAGAAGAGCTTCGAATGGACGCTCATCGAAAACGAACCACACGTGCTGCATACCGCCAAGAAGGCGGAACATGAGATTCCGGAAAAGATCGAAGTTCCCGACTTCGTCCATCTTTTGCCCGCGGAAATCCAGAAGTTCACACTGCCCCAGGAAATTCACGACGCGGATCACCTGAGCTTCGTCCAGGGCGGTGGTCACGGTGGTTCGCATCCGCATTTGGTGCACGAAATGGTCAGCGCGATTTTGGAAGATCGCGATCCAGCACCGAATGCAGTCACATCGGCCAACTGGACATGTGTCGGAATCTGCGCCCACGAATCAGCAGAACGCGGCGGTGAAATCGTCAGGCTGCCGGAATTCACGCTGGGTTAAGGTGAGCCAGGGGGAGGCTTCGCGGGACTGTTATCAGAAGTCATACTGCATCAGATCTCTCGCGCCTCTCATTGTGTGTGGTGAGCAAACTGCGCCTGTACCGTACCGACGGACAGCCGGAAGAGCATCAAGTGATAAACGGCCTCCACCTCGCCGACTACATTTGTCGCATGGATGTTCTCCAAAGCAGGTTTGCCTTCGCACTCGGTGGCCAGCAGGTACGACACGTTGTGGTTTCGCCGAAGCGTTCGGGAAAATCAGCGCGATCGACCTTGGCTGACGGTCAAGCGTTAGAGTCTGGCCATTAAATCGCGGGGTTAACCATGGAGAACACCGAAGTCACGGGCGTCTTCAATTCTTGAGATATTTCGCAGTCAATCGCCCGACGTGCAGCAGGACGGTCGGTAGACTGAAGATTCCAAACTATTGGTTCCGAAGCACCGTGAACAAATTCGGCAGTGGCGCCCGCTTCGCACACTCACGCCAACCTAAAGACTTACCTCGCCCCAGTCAGGAAATATCAGCATGCTGCGATGCCTTATCTTCGTTCGACAAAGAATGGCTTTTACTCTGTTATTAGCAATTCTGTGCTCGCTATCGGCACCCGTCGTTGGTCAGGAACCCGCTGGCGTTTTTGGGCCGGAGTATAAGAACCTGGAAAC
>CAYZYB010000184.1:0-7784 GCA_964481505.1 uncultured Planctomycetaceae bacterium
GAACTCGGAAGACTGCACTACATCACATCCAACCGTTTGAATCTTGGGAAGATTCGCCAGGAAGAAAACAGCTTGTGGAGTTTCGCACCTCACGACATTTCTGTCATCCTCAGGCTCGCTGATGCGACGCTTGAGCAGGTTACCTGCCATGGGGACAGCTATCTGACCGACGGCGTCGCAGATACGACTCTCACGCAAATGCAGTTTAGCGGCAACCTGCGAGCACACGTCTATGTGAGCTGGCTGAACCCATTCAAGGAACAGAAACTGACGGTCGTTGGCTCAAAAGGCATGGCGGTCTTCGACGACACTCTTCCGTGGGATGAAAAACTGGTGGTGTATCGTGACTACCTTACATGGACATCCGGCAATTGCCCGACGGTAACAAAGAGTGATGGCGAACGGATTCAGATTGAGCAAACGGAGCCATTGAAAAGCGAATGCCAGCACTTTCTGGATTGTTGCGTTTCGCGAGAAACACCGCGCACGGATGGCAAGGAAGGCCTGCAGGTACTGCAGGTTCTGAATGCCGCGCAGCAGAGTCTGGAGTCTGGTGACGCTGTGAATCCAAACGCGCAGGCAGGCGATCCGGTTTTCACTCATCCTACGGCAACCGTGGATTCGACCGCAAAAATTGGAGCGGGCTCAAAAATCTGGCACTACTCGCATGTCAGCGATGATTCAGTGCTTGGTGAAAACTGCAATCTTGGCCAAAACGTGTTCATTGCACCGTCGGTTGAAATCGGCCACAACGTCAAGATTCAAAACAATGTCTCTGTGTACGCCGGCACAACGCTTGAGGATGACGTTTTCCTGGGGCCGTCCTGCGTATTGACAAACGTATCCAATCCACGAAGCCAGGTTGTTCGACGGGGAATCTACGAAGAGACTCTCATCAGAAAAGGCGCGACGATTGGAGCCAACGCTACGATTGTTTGCGGCGTGACGATTGGTCGCTATGCCTTTGTTGCCGCTGGCGCCGTTGTGACTCAGGATGTCCCTGACTATGGCATGGTAATGGGCGTTCCGGCGCGTCAAAGTGGCTGGATGAGCCGCCATGGGCACCGCCTGGATTTCACCAGCAACGTGGCAAGCTGCCCGGAATCAGGTTTGACATATCAACTCTCCGGAGGTCAGGTGACTTGCTTAGACATCGCAGAAGAAGAGGTCTTGCCAGAAGAAATCTCGGAAGGTCGACATACCTATCGCAGCCTGAAAGCTGCCTGAAGCGTATCAGACCGTTAAGTATCTGAAGCAGTGCCGTCATCCACGGGCATCTGATCAACGATGAAGCAATCTCAATTACTGATCAAGAACTTTGCCGTCGGATTTTTCCGCACAGCGGTGATGATCATCGTTGGCTTCTTTCTGACACGGATTCTGGTGAATCAGCTGGGACTAGAAGTCTTCGGACTGTTCACAACCATTGGCGCGTCCGGCATGTTCTTCGCGCTTGTCACAAACACAATGCAACTCAGCGTTGCTCGTGAGTTCGGCATTCGGATTGGCGAAGGTGACTCAAAGCGATTAGCGTCGGCGTTCTCGTCAGCGTTTTTTATTCAGCTTGCCTGCGGACTGATCATGCTGATGACCGGCTTGATTTGCTCGCGTTGGATCTTAGAACGGTTAATTGTTCCCGAAGGTTACCTAGAGACAACTTCAATATGCCTGACGCTGATATTCCTTCAAATTACAGCTGGAATTGTCGCAAGTCCATTCGGAGGGCTAATCCGTGCGCATCAGGACATCAGTACAGTTTCAGCACTACAACTTGCGGGGCGCGTAGCCGTTTTTTTATCTGCACTTTGCATTGTACTGATTCCATCTAGTAAGTTGCTGACGTTCGTTGCAATGTCATTCGTTTGCAACATTGCTGTGTGCGTTGGGCAGACCTGGATTTCGCTGCGAAGGTACCCTGAATCATGGCCAAGATGGCGGCTGTTTTCGTTTGATGTTGCCAAGTCAATGTTTCGTTATGGGTCCATGGCTTTTCTGGGAACCGTCGGTGGGCAGTTGCGTCGCAACGGTATCGCCGTCATTCTAAATGTATATTTCGGCAATCTCGTCGCAGCCGCGAATGGAATCGCCTTGCGATTGTCTGGCCTGACTAGTCAGTTTGTGGGGGTCATCGCGCCAGCGATTCAGGCAGCCATGAACATGAACCAGGGAGCTGGCAACAAAGCGGTGACTCATCGTCTGATTACTTTGAGCAGTACGATTGGCATGGCGGTCGTTCTTCCGATCGTCGTTCCGTTGCTGACTGACACAGAGTCACTGCTGCGGTTCTGGCTGGGCGTGCCACCACCACAGTACGCAGTTCTATTCACGCAGATCATCGCAATTCCCTTTGCGGCATCTATGCTGTCCAAAGGTTACGCCATGGCAATGCACGCCAAAGGCGAGATTGGGTGGCTTACAACAATCAACCAATTGTTGGTGATAATGGGGATCGCTGTCGGCGGGTTCATCGCATGTTCTACGGGGCAGCGACCCTGGCTGTTACTGACAGGAGAAATAGCAGGAGTAATTCTTGCGACATGGATTTGGCAACCGATATGGGCTTCACGATGCCTGAATTTCTCGATTAAATCATGGCTCAAGGAAACCCTGATGCCGACTTGTGTGATGCTTGTTGGAATCGTCGGCAGCACGATGGTTCTCACGTCGTATGTGGAAACCAGCGTGCTTCGAGGCGTATTACTTTCTGCAATTGCAGCCACAGTTTGCTTTATGGTCCTGTGCAGCGTTGGCCTGCGAAAACACGAACGCCAGCAACTGGCAGAGGCGTTGAGAATCAAATCTCGAAGAATGATCCCCAGCGTCTTCACCTCACGGAAACTGGATGCTCGTAGCTAATGAGAAAGCTATTCGAAAATCTGCTAGCTCAACTTTTTTGCATGTATCTGCGCGGAAAAAAACGTGTGCAGCGAAAATCAACAGCGATTGTATCCGGAGCTCTTGCTCGCGAATTCGATTCCTGTGGGGCGAACTTTCATATCTATTCGCCGTTCGACATTGTTGGCACGAAGGCTATTCAAATCGGCACGAACGTCCATATCAATCGAGAAGCCTTTATTCGAGGATTTGGGCATCTAACGATCGGTGACAATGTCCACATTGGGCCTCGCGTGATGATTTACACAACATCACATAAGTACGAAGGTGCCAAAGCAATTCCATACGACGAAACCGTAGACGCAAGGCCGGTCGTCATTGAAAACAACGTTTGGATTGGTGCTTGTGTAACCATCGTTCCGGGTGTGCGAATTGGAGAGGGAGCCGTTATCGCGGCTGGAACTGTTGTCTCCAAAGATGTGCCTGCACTGGCTATTGTTGGTGGCCCGGCCTACCGCGTACTCAAAACTCGCGACGAGAAGCACTATCGCGCTTTAAAGATGTCTGAAAAATTCGGCGGTGTTGGCGGACGACTTTTCAAAGAATCAGATGCCGAACAACACGAGAACGCAGCAGCCTAAACAAATGCTTCCCAGCCAGCAGGAATAATCTGGATGTCCTTCATCGACAAAATTCGCCTCCGACTTGTGAGCTACGCGCCTTCGCCGATTCCGCGATTGTTGACTCAGCATTCGCTGAAAGTGATCCACAAATGCATCAATCGGCTTGATGTTGTTTCTGGTGAGCAAGTCAGCGTGAGCGGCCAGGACATGAGAATGATTCGCTTTGGATCAGGCATCTCGCTGATCGGCCACGTAGCGAACCGGTACGAATCACAAATAATGAAGCGCGCAGCCCGAAAGAAAGGACTCGATGGTTCTTACGGAAAGATTCTGACGGACGCCGTCACACGATACACCTATCCACACTCCGCGGCACCCTATCTGACCATGGATTTTCCGGTGGCAGACCGGTACATGTTTCATCCACAGCATGAGAACTTCGTTCTTGAAGACACAGGCATTTCAATCGAAGAGCGACAGCAGATTGCCGACCGGTTCCGTCCACAGCCCGGGTGGCATTGCCTTGATATTGGTGCATTTCTCGGACATGGAGCAACACGGCTGCGAGAGCAAATCACAGAATCCGGAAGGCTCATCTGTGTCGAAGCCAGCAGCCATAACCGAGAAGTCATCGAACGTCAGATGAAACTAAATGATTTCAACAACGTATCGTCTCAATATGCGGCCATTTGGCATACGGCTGGCGACTCGATTACGTTTCATACCAGCAAGAGACAGTTGAACGCGATCGACTCGAACGTCGTTTCAGGAACAGTCCCGGTTGATGTGCCTACCACTTCGATCCCGGCACTAACTGAACAACTGGGGCAAGCAGCAGATCTGGTTTCGCTCACAGTGAACGGAGCGGAAATTGAGGCGGTTGAGGGGCTTCGAAAAATGATGCCGGAAAGCCGACCGAAACGCATTGTTGCTCCCGGTTGGTACCCCAAAGATGGCCATTCAAGAGCAGAGATTCTTAAGACACTGTTCGACGAACTTGGCTACCACTCCTTCTTCACAAAAGGATTGCTGGGCGTCGCGTGGCAGGATTCAGTCAACTGACAGAACCCAGACTTTCATTTTCCTGCCCTCAATCAACTTGGTATGTCACCCGTCGTACAAAAACTAAGACGAAAAGCAGCGCTACTCTGGACGGAATCGCCTCAAGGCATTTGGTCGAAAGTTGTTCATCGGTTTCATCCGGCTGAAACTCGCGATTCTGAAGCGCATGTTTGGTGCCTGTCGACGGGGCGTGTCGGCACAGCAACCCTCACTGCACTCGGAGAACTATCCACAGACGTACTCAGCGAGCACGAACCAACCCCCTTGCTGTTTGGATTAGGAAAACACGCGTACGAAGCGACCTCCGACGGCCAGGATGATCCTATCCTCAGAGAGGCGGTCTTAACCTGTCGCCGAAACGTCCCCCAGAATGGTCAACGAGTCTATTTGGAAACCAGCCCTGAAGTCACATTTGTTGCCCGACAACTAGGCCACGCGTTTCCATCTTCGCGGTTCATTCACGTCGTCCGACATCCGGTAGCCGTGATTCGCAGCGGAATGCGTCGAGGGTGGTATGACGGCCATGCCAATGACAACTGGCGCATTACGCCGACTGCGGACGAAATGTCTATTCGTGATTGGCAGGCACTGACGGCTTTCGAAAAGAACGTCTGGTCCTGGGCAGCGACGAATCGCTGGATCCTTGAATTTACTCAGTCAATTCCGGTGGAAAAGAGTCTACTCCTGAAGAGCGAAGACCTTTACTCGGGTAGCGGACAGGTGGCGACTCGCTTCTTTGACTTTTTGGGGGTTCAGCAACCGCCGAAGAAACGTATCCAGCGTGTACTCGGTCAGAAGATCAATGCTCAACAGCAAGGCGATTTTCCAAAATTCGACGAATGGTCAGAGAGCCAGAAAGAAACGCTAAAACGTGTTGCTGGCGAAGTTATGGATCAGTTGGGGTACCAGGTTTAGTGGTGTCCAGAACTCCAGTATTGGTCTACCAATCGCCGGAATACTGTCGGGAGGAGAGGCTCTACGTGCTGAACTGGCTTGCTGCCGAGGTTCTGCGGTGCGAACTGGTTCATGAAGTCGTTGAGGAACCGATTCAGACACTCTCTTTGTCTGGTGCGACGGGATTCGTCCAGATGCCAGACACTTTCTTCTCCGAGGCGCAAAACGCCTGGCTTGATCCTGTCACGCTTCCCACATTACCGCTCAAATGTGTTCACAACGGCGTCCCATTCTTATACGGAGAAGAGAATTCTGAAACGGGCGACCAAAGTCAGTTGGGTGACGTTGTTGGGTCGCTTTTTTTTCTAATGTCGCGGTACGAAGAAGCGGTCAGTCGCGAAACCGACGAACATTGTCGGTTTCCAAGCGATGCCTCAGTGCTACGACAAGCTGACTTGGTAAGGCGTGCTATTGGGAACGAATACATCGAATGCCTCTGGCAGGCGATGGTTGATCTGTGGCCAGCCCTCCAGGAACACAGGCCGCAGCGACAGTTCCGAACGCTGCCAAGCCACGACATTGACTTTCCTTCGGCAATGTGGACCCCGCAGCCGTTTCTGACCTCCGTGCGTCAACGATTGTCAAAGTCCGGACTGACTGGAGCTGCCAAAGCTGTCGCGAGGGGGACCGCCTATGCAGTGATGGGGATGACTCGGAATTGGTCTCGTGATCCTTTCGACACAATCGACTGGATCATTAATCAATCAGAAGCGAACAGTCTGCAAAGTACATTCTTCTACATTCCGGAATCGACGTCGGTCCTTGATCCGGGTATGCCAATAGAACATCCGCATGTGGCCGATCAATGGCAGCGAATTGCTCGCCGCGGGCACGAAATCGGATGCCATCCGGGCTACGAGACCTTTGATCAACCAGGCAGAATCCAACGAGGAGCGGATCGTATTCGCACCCAGTTGGAATCCCTTGGTATTCAACAGACGTCACTGGGTACCAGACAACACTATCTGCGCTGGGCATCGCCGAAAACAGCAGTCGCCTGTAGCGACGCTGGTTTTACGTACGACACAACTTTGGCCTTTGCGAATGAGCCGGGGTTTCGTTGTGGCCTGTGCTACGAATTCCCGATGTACGACCTTTTGAATCGTCAGCCGCTGCCTCTGCGACAGCGGCCATTAGTCGTCATGGATTGCTCTGTCGTGGATGAACGCTATCTGGGGCTGGGTACGACTGCGGATGCATTCGATTGCATTCAGGAGTTGAAGAATACATGTCGAAGATTCTCCGGTGATTTCACGATCCTATGGCACAACAATCGATTTCGCCAACCTGCTGAACGCGCATTTTACGCAGACGTTCTTCGAGCGTGACAGTCTTAGTGCAAAGACGCTCATTTGATGAATGATCTCGGAATCAGCTATGACTCAACCAAATAGCATTCAACCCACAAGCGGAAACGCTGCCTCGGCTCCGTCCGGGTATCGGCTGCAGATTGATGGTATCCGAGCGTTGGCAGTGCTGCTCGTGATCGTCGGGCATTACGCTCCAACGAAAGCTCGATTCACTCCGGGTGGGGGCATTGGTGTCCGCGTTTTCTTCGTTATCAGCGGATTCCTGATCACTGGCATTCTGCTAAGTTGCCTGGAGAAATCACGCAACGCCGACCAATCACTTTGGCTGACCCTGCGTCAGTTCTACCTACGTCGAGTGCTGCGGATCTTTCCTGCATATTACGCAGCACTGATTGTTGCGTTCGCCTTGGGAATTGGGGCGTGGTCAGAATTCTGGCCATGGCTGGTCGGCTTTGCCGGCAACTGGTACATGGCCGTCAATGACACTGGTATGGGTGCCTACAGCGCGTATTGGAGTGTC
This sequence comes from uncultured Planctomycetaceae bacterium, assembly GCA_964481505.1. Classification (GTDB taxonomy): domain Bacteria; phylum Planctomycetota; class Planctomycetia; order Planctomycetales; family Planctomycetaceae; genus Fuerstiella. The sequence goes on from CAYZYB010000184.1 coordinate 7,305, forward strand.
GCGGTTGAAGAACAGTTCTACATGGTCTGGCCATTCCTAATACTGTTTCTACCCGCAAAACGAATTCCACAGTTGTGTTGGCTGACGGTCGTCGGTGTCGCTAGCTGCAGGCTGATTGCCGCGGCCGCGGGGGTGCCGTCGATGTTGTTGTATGTGTCAACACTGACATCTATGGACGCTTTGGCAATCGGAGCCCTTCTTGCGAACTACGAATTCAACAATCAGCACAAGAAATACGAAAGACTCTGCAAATTCGGTTTCTATATTGGTTTGCCATCGTTTCTCGCGATCTATGCATGGCGGATCACAGGAAAGCCACTTCCACCTGTGTTGGCTCAGTATTACTACGTGGCAGGCGCGCTTGTTGGCGTGTGGATGGTGGGCAGGGCGGCAAAAGATTCGAACTGGATATTGGCCGGATTGTTTAAGAATCCTGCCGTGAGATATGTTGGGCAGATCAGCTATGGACTTTATCTGTAC
>CAYZYB010000185.1:0-7775 GCA_964481505.1 uncultured Planctomycetaceae bacterium
ATTCACGCGCTGGCGCTGTTGCTTCCTGGGGAGCAGCGTCCGATATCCAAGCGACTTAGGGAGCTTGAGCGGAAGTTGCACAATATCAGGCGTCTTGCAGGTGATATTCTGAGGAATCCAGAAGACGTCCAGGCGATGGAGACAATTGCCAACGGTCTGAATTCAATTGGCCGGTCCGCCGAAGCAGCAAGTTGGGCACGGATTGCTATGCGAGTACACCCCGAATCCACCTGGGCCTCACAGCTAATACGCGCTGCTCCCGCCACCCCTTCCTGGCAACATCCAGTCGCACTACTCAAACCCAATGCGGGAAAGATCGTGCTGGCAATTGGAGAGCCGAAAATCAGGCCAGGTATAGAACGAAGTACAGAACGAAGTACAGAACGAAGTACAGAACGAAAACCAACCACGGAATCAAAGATTCAGTTTTCCGATCAAGCTTCCGCGGTCGGTTTGCACTTCACATACCACAACGGACGCACACCACGTCAGGAGGGCCTCCGGATGCACCAGTGGACAGGCGGCGGCGTTGGCGTTTTGGATGTCGATCATGATTCATGGCCCGATGCGTACCTTACACAGGGTGGTGAAATCGCTGGCAACAGTCACAGACTGGATTCAGATGCATTGTTTCGCAACCATCGCGGTGAATCGTACCGGGCAGCAACTGCAGAAGCAGGCATCCACGAAGCAGGATTTGGACAAGGCGTGGGAATTGGGGACATCAACAACGACGGCTTCGACGACGTCTACGTCGCAAACGCGGGCAGAAATCAGCTACTGCTGAACCAGGGGGACGGTACTTTCAGGGCTGCTGACATTCGCGAACAGCAGCCAGCGTGGACGACAAGCGTGGCCATAGCGGACCTCAATGACGACAGTAATCCGGATTTGTATGACGTCAACTACGTTCGCGGAAACGGAGTGTACACCCAAACCTGTGACCACGATGGCTATCAGCGAATCTGCGGCCCGGCAGATTTTGAAGCAGAAGCAGATCGCCTCTGGTTGTCAGACGGACACGACCACTTTTCTGCTGGGCTGCTTCACTCAGAGTTCACAGAAAACCACGGAAGAGGCATGGGGTTGGTGATCGGCGAGTTGACAGGTGAATCGGGCAACCAAATCTATATCGCCAATGACGAATCTGCGAATCAGTTGTTCGACCAAAACGAAAACTCGAATTTTGAAGACACCGCTTTGATGGCAGGAGTCGCATTTGATCATTACGGACGGGCACAGGGCAGTATGGGAATCGCTGCCGGAGACACAGACAACAACGGAACGATCGACCTGTTCGTGACCAACTACTACGGGGAATCGAACACTCTGTACCAGCAGCACAGTCCCGAAACGTTTCTCGAAACGACGACTGCCGCAGGACTGTCTGCTGCGAGCTATCTGCAACTGGGTTTCGGTTGCCAGTTCCTGGACGCTGATTCTGATGGTGATCTTGATCTTATCGTCGCCAATGGACATCTCGACGACTTCACTCACAAGGATCACCCCTACAGAATGAACCCACAGCTTTTCATCAACGACGGTAAGGCTGATTACGCACACCTCAAATCTGCAGGCAAGTTCTTTCAGTCTCCCAAACTTGGCCGCGCCGTCGCGCTATTGGACTCGAATGGCGATGGTCGCCGCGACTTCATTGTCGGCCATCTTGATTCGCCAACGGCCTTAGTCATCAATCAGTCTGAGGTCGCGATGCCGTCGGCGTCATTGATCTTCATCGGAACGACATCTGCAAGAGTTCCCGTGGGAGTCCACGTGTCACTTCAAACAAAGACGCCACAGCACCGATGGCTGAAAGCCGGCGATGGATATCAGTGCAGCAACGAAAAGGTATTGGCGTTTGCCATTGATGGCTTCGATCAAACCACGGCGACCGTGAAATGGCCGGCTGGTGGTATGCAAACGTTAGAAAACGTGACACCGGGCAGGCACGCCGTCGTCGAAGGTCGCTCTGGAATTTTCAAGATCCCGAGATAGCGTTGCCGAATTGGAGGTAAAGAAACACTAAAATGACAGGCTCAGCATTCAGAGATGGCCCGCTAAACCGAATCCGAAATGCTGAGCCTGCCGTCGTCAACAGGCGACGTGTCGGCCCTCACCTGCTGACCAGATATTTCCCTTATTCTAATATTGTCGTCGAAGGCGCAGCCCTGTCGCCTCACCTAAACAGATGAAACCATCCTACTTTTCCTCAAATCACGCTTTCAATCACTCTGAGTCAATGCCGCGATCGTCGGTGAATGCTAGTAGAAACCACGCATTTCTGAGAAGAAAATGTGCCGTTTCCTGATTGAGATTGGCGAAAACTCGGCTAAAACTCACTGATTCAGCTCAGGACAGAATATCCTGCATGGCCGGTTCACATTGCATCGCGTTGCGGATATCAATAGCTCTTTAGCATCCATGGCATCGAAACCTTCGTTTCAAGCCTCTGCTTTCTGCCTGCGATGTTGGTCGTTGAGAAAGCCTCGCTGAGTCGTGTTGCCCGTTTTGCTGTGTTGTACGTTAGAAAAACTCAGAATGAGTAGTGTTTGGTTGTCTCTCCGCGGTGTGTCGAGCTCGATTTGGTCACATTCTATAGAGACCTCAGAGAAACAAATTGGGCGGCTTGCCGACTGTCAGATACAGCTCCTGCACGAAAGTGTCTCTCGACAGCATGCTGTGACCTGGCGAGATGCTGATGGCTCCTTCCGAATCCGGGACAACGGAAGTAGCAATGGCACATACATTAACGACACGCCTGTTTCTGCTACCGCGGCAATATTCGTTGCGGGCGACACCATAAAGCTCGGCAAGGTTCTCCTGGACGCTGTCGAAGAATCGAAAATCGAAATCCCCACGGATGTGATGATCGATCGCCCAACAGATACTACATCAGACCCGGTGGGTATCGACACAATCGATATGTCGATGGACTCACTGTCCGAAGCACAACTGCGGGTGCTGCGAGTATTGCTGAAGGGCAAATCAGAAAAAGAAGCCGCTGAGCTCTTATTTCTGAGTCCACATACCGTACATAGTCACGTGCGGGCCATCTATCAATACTACGACGTCAATTCTCGCGCCTCTCTGATGGCACACTTTATTCAACTGGCGTCGTCCGACAATCAGGATGTCACATAACGCTCCAAACCTGAGCCGAGGCTGCACTTTCCCTTCAAACAGCCTGGAAGGAGTCGTCCAGACATTCAGGCGCGTTGTCTTTGGACGTCCGAAACTCTCGACCAACTCCGCTACGGTTCTGCGACAGGTATCTAACGATCTTTCAGAAACTGCAAGAGATCCGCCATCTGTTGAACGGACACGTCCTTTTCGATGCCTTCCGGCATCAGCGACTTGCGAGTCGCCTGCATTTCTTCGATATCCGCACGAGCAATCGTGCGTTCCTTGCCTTCCGGTTGTCGCAGTACAATCTGCTCCCCGGAGTCACTCACCAGCAGACCGTTGTAGGTAAGTCCATCATTCGTCAGCACAATGTACTCACTGAACTGAGGGTCAACGCGGCGATTGGGATCCAGAATGTCGTACAGCAGGGCGTCGCGAGACCTTCGTTTTGTATCACTAATATCTGGTCCGACGTTGTGCCCCTTTCCGTCGATGCGGTGACATTTGACACACGTCTTCTCAAACACGGCGGCTCCGCGTTTCTTTGATGCCTCCATCGTCAGCGATGCCTGATACTCATCGGCAACCGCCTTTCGATCTGCAGAAACAACTCCGCCAAAAACAGCCGTCGCCAATTTTTTGATGTCTGCATCTTTGTGTTGCAGTAAGCGGACTCGCTGATCGATGGCGATGATTCCGTGAGGAATATTCCCGGATTCCATTTCCGACAGCAGTTCCACCGTGGAAGCAGTTCGAGTGAGGAACAACGCCACTGCGTCTGCGCGGGCCGCCGGAGCGAGTGTTGGAATACTCTTCAGAACATCAGGAAACGCAGCCGCCACGTTGAATTCGCGAATGATGTTAATTGCGGAAACCTGAACGTCAGTCGGCTGTCCGGCGGAAAGCAAATCCGGAACATCGACACTGAACTTTCGTCGATTCGTCATCGCCAGAAGCTGAAGTCCGATTGCTCGTTCCTGGGGTGAAGCCTCTTCGCTTCCGGCAGCGGCAATGATTTCCCGGACACGTTGTCGAAGGTCACCGGTGAGCTGCTGTACGGACACGGCGTCAGCCCCTTTCGCCGCCAGTTCTTCCGGATGACTCAACAGACTTTCGAAAGATCTGTACTTCAACGGCCCCGAATTTCGTTTGGCTCCGTCATTAAAACCCAAAAGCGCCGCCACCACATCGGGGCGTGCGGTTGTTGGTGCTGCTACAAGCTGGAGAAGCCCTCTGACTGTCTCAGCCCTGCCCTGCGCAGCGACCTGTTTTGCGAGTGCCCGCAACATTTCACCGTGGTGAATCTCGGCTCCCATGGGCGCCCCGCTTTGGTTCTTCAAGGTGGAATGGTGCATTAGAACGCCGGCAATGAAGCCGGGATGTTCTCCTGCAACCGTCTGTACCGCCTTTTGATACCAGGAATCGTTCCAATGGCCGGGGTTTTTCGCTGCTTCCATAACGGCGGAATGAAAAACGTCTGACGAAACGCCTGCGGGAATACTCAGCATGGCCTGGTGAGCGACCTTCGTGTCGACGTTGCTGAGCAGGCTATGGAAATCCTTCAGCATTTGCGAATCGTCACCGATTCGCTCCGCAACCAAAGTTGCCAAAGTTGCTCGTAAAGCCGCTTGCTGTGCCTTCGGAAAATCCTGGGAGCCAGCTGTTGAAGCCTGGAGGCAGTCCGTCAGAGATTCTGCTGTAAGGCTGTCTAAAGCGTTCAGTGAGTGTACTGCGTGCTGCCGGACTTGAGGGGCGCTGTTCGCCGCTGTCGCGATGCCTCGCAAATAGGACACCGCAGCATCACGCTGCGTCCGACCAGCTGCATCAGCCAAAGAGTAGCAACCCTTGCCGGAAGAATTCTCAATCAGAAGTCGCTGCGCAGTTTGACGTCGCCAGCCATTAGGATCACTCAACATCTCAACGATCGCTTTCGCATCCGGCGATGCATCCTGGTTAAGTGGAGCGCGAAACGAATCATGCAACTTCAACTCCGCAGGAACGATACGCCAGATACGTCCTTTGTCGTCGCCGGCCCGCCAATCGATCTGTGCAGCAATTTCCGGCGGAAGAAATTTGGGATGTTCAACCCATTGTCGATACATGTCAGCGACAAACAAAGCACCGTTCGGTCCCGTTCGAAGACTACTCGGGCGAAACCACGTATCACTCGACGCGAGGAAATCGGCCTTCTCCCGAGCGCGGCGAGTGGTCAGTGTCGGGCTGCCGGGGATTGGTTCGATAATCGAACGTGTCACAAGGTGTCCGATCGGTTCGCAGGCAAAGACGCTGTTCTGAAAATCGGAATTCCACAGGTCTCCACGATAAGCCGTCACGCCACAGGCAGACGTATGCGTTCCGGCATGAGCCAGCCAGTTGCTCTTCATGTCGACCAATGGAAACACACGTGTGTCGCCACCTGATGGACCAACATCGGTGTGACGCTTGCTGATGTTCGCGAACGGGTTCCGCTTGCTGGCAGCTTCCGGAATAACCTCCATCATCACCGGATTGCGGTTGGTGCTGAAGAAGCGATAACCATCGTTGTTGATCGTGTTTCCGAATTGCCCCATTCCACTGATCGGTTGAAATTCCATCGTCAACGGATGAAAACGCATGTCCTGTCGTGGCAACTTGACAGGCTTCGAAGTTTCAAAGCCAGGCCTGCGACAGACGATGTTGCCCGGCGCGTAGGTGAGGTAAATCCAGTTGTCCATTCCGAATCGTGGGCAACCGATTTGCATTTGTGCGTGAGCGGGAGTGAACCCATCGAACCAGACTTCGCGGAGGTCCGCCACATTATCGCCATCGGTGTCTTTGAGGTACAGAATCCGGGTTTGAGCACACGCCAGAATTCCGTCCATCAGCGGCATAAAGCTATGACAAAACGTCAGCTTGTCGGCGAACACCGTACGCTTGTCCATACGGCCGTCTTTGTTTGTATCTTCCAAAAGAACGATCTTCGAAAGCGACGGGGCTTCCTCGTCCACAGTGTCATCGGCTTTGACTGGCCCAATGGGATAGTCACTGTATTCCACAACAAACATTCGACCGCGATGATCAAAATCGATCCACACCGGATCAATCACCAATGGCTCAGCGGCGACAAGTTCAATTCGACTACCGGGTTCCAGCTGAAAACACTTCAGTGAATCCGCCGGGGCTTTGGCCGGAGCAGGTTCCTGATCGATCCAATGACGGCCACCACGCTGGCTATTGACGGAGTCCAACAAACCTCCGGACTGTTGAGGAAACAACAGCAGCAAGACAAGCAGTTTTAACATAGTGGCAATGACCGTTTAAGAAGGTGGGAAACGGTAGAGGGTTTTTCTGTCGTTAGAATCAGGAGCAAAACAGTTGGCTCTAAAGAATGACTCGATACAGCGAAGCGTTGTGGCCTGAACCACCATAAGGTCCGCTCTTCTTTCGCAACGTCGGAATGCAGTCGCCACCGTCGCGAAGCAACTCACTCCGTCGCTCCGATGGCTCTGACTATGTCCTCGATTCCGCTTTCACTGTACGAACAAACGATCTGTCGCACAACGCACCAAGACGCCGGGAAATACGCCATGGGCGGTCAACGAATATCCACGCATAGGTTGCCGCACCGGAATGACTGGCGAATGTCGCAAAGTTTCACTTCCTTCGCGAAACGTCGTGCTGGTCACATTGGACAGCAATCTGCGGCCTTAGACGTAACGCAGCAAGTTCCAATCGTCTTGCCACGGCGAAGTATGGAATATTTCACTACCGTCTTCGTCCTGCTCAGTCAGGATGTTTCATGCTCTTGAATCGAACCCAGGTTGCCAATCATATGAATCCTGTCCTCACACTCTTCCCAGCTGCCGCCGCATTCGCAATCTTTCTTTCCGCCTTTCCAGTGGACGATTTTCGTCCCGGCTTACTCTTCAGTCCACCGCCCGCCCAGACGCAACAGGAACTGCCAAAGCGCGTAGAACTCCCGCCAGTCGCCCTCGCGTTGAATGTGGAAACACCAGCGAAGAAACCGGTTTCAAAATCGGAAGGAAGTACCGGCGTCATCGCGGGACCATTTTCGAATGTGCCGCTGGTTCCCAATGTGGCCGTGGCGTTTCAATTCACAGCACCCCGAATAAAAATCGCCTTTGAGGACACGGCAAAAGACGCCGACACCGTTCCTGCCCCCAAGGCCGGAGATGATGTGCTTGAAACAGCTGCGATTATGGAAATGCATGATCTTCCGGAAGAAGAAAAAGTGACTGTCGATCACAAACAGAAATTTGTCGAACGAAAACACGGTCGGATCAGACTGCTCAAGGGCATCGTGTTCGATAGCCTGCGTCCAAAAACATCTGTTGAAGCTTCGACCGATACAACTCAAAATCTACAGGGCGAGAAAATCCCGCAGGCGGCCATGGTGAGTGACCCGGACGACACGATGGAACGAGAAATGACAGATGAGAATTGAATCACATTGATTCCTGAAGTCGCCGACATCAGGATTCGCAATCTGCGATGAGAATCGGACAAAAAGAAAAGGGAGTCGGATCCAGTTGATCCGACTCCCTTTCTTCGTACAAAGAGACTCAGCTGATGCTCTTCGAATGTCACACGTTGCCGCGATCTAGAATCCGTTGTTAATAACCCGGAAACCAGATACCGGTCGAATATTCGAC
>CAYZYB010000186.1:0-7750 GCA_964481505.1 uncultured Planctomycetaceae bacterium
GTGATATGCCTTGAGCACGACCTGACGCTGAAGATCGTTGTCAAACGCCAGAAACGTCATCGATTGCCCGCCAGTACCCAAAATCCGTTCCAATCGATACTTGCCAGCGCGGTTATGGTCGACCTGCAATTGCGTCGATATTTCGGCACTGAATAACGAGCCAGCGACCGACCGTTGTTGCGCCGATAGTTCGTCAAGGGCGCACGTCGAATGCTGGTCCGGCTGATCCGAGCCACGCTCTGGTGATGGTAAATCGCCATCAGGTTGAAGAGTGTCCGGCTCGGCATCCGAAGGAATGCTGTCCATCTACTTAGGATCTTTCGGGTTCAGAAGATCAAGAATTCAAAAGGCGTTAAACACTGCCCAAAGATGGCACTTCGTAACCCGTGCGGTTCTCATCCTTCAACAGTCGGTTAGCCAAATCGGCGTGATCACCGGTGTGAAGTTCGGTTTCCGGATCGAACGACAACCACGGACCAACGATGTATTCGTTGCCTTCTTCCGGCAACCCAACACCTTGGCTCAGGGTATCGTGTAATTTCAGAAAGTGCTCAGCGGCATCTGCATTGCCTGCAAAGCGGTCGACGCTGCGATTGAATGGTTCCGCGTTGCCGAGACGGTACGAATTATTCATCAAGTGCCCCAAGACACACCCGTAATGCGCATCGTACACATTGCCATTAGCCATACCGGGATCGTTCGCTCGCACCGCTGCGATGAATGCTGCCCAGTTGCCACCGGGTGTGACTTTTCCGTCGTCAACTTCGACCTTCACGCCTTCTTTATCACCAGGCGCGTAGTACTTTCCACGCACAATATGGCCACCGTCTTCGAAGTAGTATTCGTTCTCCACCTGCCGCTCATAGCCTTCATAGTTCACATTGCGAACGTTGAAGAATACCTGCTGGCCGTTGGGATACTCAGCCATACCGAACATAGAATTCGGCGTTTCGCCCTGATCATCCCATTGAAATCGATTGCCAATCGCCATCGCTTTCACGGGGTGAGTCTGATCGGCATCGATGGCCCAGCGAGCGACATCAAGCTGATGAGTTCCCTGATTGTTCAGGTCTCCGTTGCCGCTCTTCCAGAACCAGTGCCAGTTGTAGTGAACATAATTCGCATGGAAGTCGTCGATCATCGCCGGACCACGCCAGGTGTCCCAATCGAGATTCTCCGGAGGCGAGCCTACCGGCTTGGTTCCGATGCTGGCTCGTGGTTTACAACAATAGCCGTAGGAAATTTTCAGTCGCCCGAACTTGCCCGCCTGGATGGCTTCCGTCAACCCGGCAATTTTCGCATCGCTGCGACGCTGTGTTCCGTGCTGAATCACAACGCCATACTTCTTCTGAGCTTCGACAACCACACGCCCTTCGCCGACATCGTGACTCATCGGCTTTTCGACGTACACATGCTTGCCAGCTTGAGCTCCCCAGATTGTCAGCAGCGAGTGCCAGTGATTCGGCGTGGCAACAGAAATCGCGTCAACCGTTTTATCATCCAGCGCCTTGCGGATATTGGGGATGCCAATCGGTGACGACTTTCCTTCTGTTCGTTTAGAAACGCCAGCTACTGCGCGGTTCAAAACATTTTGATCGGGATCGGCGACATATGCCAGCTCCACATTTTTCTGCCCCAACCAACCCTGAATATGACTCTGGCCGCGACCATTCAAACCAGCGACTGCAATTCGAACACGGTCGTTCGCACCGATAATATTTCCCGACGACTTTGTACCGCTGATCGCAAAGCACGCTCCGGCAGAAGCAGATGATTTTAAAAAACCTCGACGACTTGCTTTCAACATTTCGAACTCCCATAGCTTTTAGGAAACAAACGCTGCGAATCGGCGGCGATCGTAATTCGGTTATGAATCCGCCACTCGATGCACTTCACGTATTGTATTCCGACTGACCAGCAAATTCCCAATCCACAATGGGCGGCTCAGTAGCTTGAAGACAGCAAAATCGCCGAAAAACGACACCTTTCTTCTATCGTTTTGCGTATACTGCAATCCCCCCGAACATCCTGCCCAACCTTCTTCATCCGCTCCTAATAGTTCTTCATGCGAATCCCCTCCTCAATTTTTCCGCTCCTCACACTGCTACTTTCGTTGCCCGTTCCAGGCGCTGAATCCAACAAAGATGGAACCGTTTTTTTTGAAAAGCAGGTCCGACCGATATTGGTGAAGCACTGCTACGAGTGTCATTCGGAAGAGGCTCAAGCGCGCGAAGGTGGCTTGTTACTGGATCGAGAAAGTGGCTGGCTGGAAGGCGGAGACACCGGAAAAGCGGTTTTGCCAAACGATGTCGACGCTTCGTTGCTAATGAAAGCAGTGCGATACAACAGCGAAGATTTGCAAATGCCGCCCGATGGCAAACTCCCCGACAACGAAATCAAAATTCTGCGACAGTGGATTCGAATGGGAGCCGCCGGACCTAAAGCAGATTTGGGCACCACCGAATTCTCACAACTCGGCGACCAGGAATTTCTGGGCGAAAAAGCGGCACAGCACTGGGCCTACAAATCGGTTCAACAGGTCGAACCACCGGAAGCTCGCGACAAAGCGTGGAATGGTTCACCGATCGACCAATTCGTTTACGCAAGACTCAGTCAACACAAGCTCAAGCCTTCACGGCAGGCCGACTTCCGCACGGTGCTGCGACGGCTGAGCTACGACCTGACCGGATTGCCGCCAACCACCGACGAACTCCATCAATTCAGGCTGGCACTTGTGAAAGATCGCGCGGCGGCAATCAACGCCAGGATTGAAGAGCTACTGGAAGCTCCCGCATTTGGAGAACGCTTCGCACAAATGTGGCTGGATGTCGCTCGCTACGCCGATACAGACAGCACTTATCGACCGGACACAAAAACACCGTATTACTTTCCCTTCGCGTATACGTACCGCGACTACGTGATCGATGCATTCAATAGTGACAAGCCATTTGACCAGTTTGTAAAAGAACAACTGGCCGCAGACCTGATGGGCTTCAAAAAGACGGCACCGGAAACTGCAGCACTTGGCTTCATGACTGTCGGCCCGCACTGCAATCGCAATGAGGAAGAATGGGTCGATGATCTGATCGACCTTACCACACGTGGACTGATGGGCGTCACTGTTGCGTGTGCCCGCTGCCACGACCACAAATACGAAGCAGTCCCAACAACCGACTACTACGCGTTGCGCGGCGTCTTTACCTCCATCGTTCGACTCAATGAACTCGACGAACGCAAACAACCGATACTCGCACATTACACACAGTCGGAAACCGATAGAGCGGAATTCCAAAAATCGCGAGCGCCCATCGACCAGAAAATCAAAGACGCTGCGGGAAAGCTGTCCGCGAACAACCGTCGAGCGATCGATCAAAGGATTCGTGAAACAGAACTCGCAAAGCTACTGCTGTTTCATCCGGGTGCTCCGGCGCACACCATGGTGGTCCAGGAAAAAAAGAGGCCGATTGATTCTCCGGTCTACATTCGCGGAGATTCGAGGAATCGTGGCGACGTTGTTCCTCGTCGTTTTCTGACACTGCTGGACTCGGAACAGAAGCCGTTCACAAAAGAAAACAGCGGACGGCTGTCATTGGCCGAACACATCATCGACCCAAGCAACCCACTCACCGCGCGTGTGTTTGTGAATCGTGTTTGGGGTATGCTGATGGGTTCGCATCTGGTCGCCACCCCTTCAGATTTCGGGCTACAGGGAACTCCACCAACACCCGCAACTGCTGGATTGGCTGGCCGCCGAATTTGTTGCCAACAACTGGTCTGTGAAGCATCTGGTAAAGACCATTGTAACCACACAAACATACCAGCAGCGCAGCCGACAACGTGCGGATGCGGCAGCCACCGACTCGCAAAACACACTGTTGTGGCGAGCCAATCGGAAGCATCTTTCCATCGAAGCGATTCGTGACACGATACTTGTCGCAGCAAATCAGCTGGACCGGACCATGGGCGGAAAAGCGGCACTGCTGTGGAGCGAAGACTACTCCAAACGCCGCGCGATTTACGGATACGTCAATCGCTTCAATCTGGATCCAACTTTACGAGCGTTCGATTTTCCGTCACGAATGCAGACCAGTTCTGACCGCGGCGAAAGTATCGTTGCTCCGCAGGCCTTGTTCACACTGAATTCACCATTCGTCGTCGATCAGGCAATCGCCATCACGGAACTGTCCGAATTCAAGGCAGCTTCAACAAACGAAGATCGCGTCGCGGCCATCTTTGCTGCAATACTTCAACGTGAACCGGCAGAACAGGAATCGGCCCGCATCATTCGCTTTGTAGAGCCACAGCTCAAGCTATTCAGGCAACCAAAGAAAGACTCAAAAGTCACAAATCCCTGGCCGCTGGTCGCTCAGGCAATTCTGATGAGCAACGAGCTTCAATATGTCGATTGATAGCAACAGATCGCGTGCAATCGTTGAGCACAGACAGAGTTGATCAAAATCAGATTGAATCCCATGCAAAACCACTCACCACCAAACTGGAGCCGCCGGCAGCTCCTGCAGAATTCCGGCTGCGGCATGGGAGCCATGGCACTGGCAGGACTGATGGGATCGCCCGCCGCGGCGCAGCAGTTCGAACGAGACGCCGATCTTGCGCCGCTGGCCACATCACGAAGTCAGTTTCCCGCGAAAACAAAGCGTGTCATTCATCTGTTTATGAATGGCGGGCCATCGCAAATGGACACCTTCGACCCCAAACCGATGCTCACGAAGCTCGACGGCCAGCCGCTGCCGGATTCGGTGGCCAAACAACTACAGCAGACACAACGAAAACGTGTTGGAGAAGTCTTTGGCTCACGCTTCAAATTTCACAAACATGGCGACAGCGGGATCGATGTCAGCGAACTGTACCCGCACGTCGCCAAACACGCCGACGACCTTTGCGTGATTCGTTCGATGCAGGGCGAAATCGCCAACCATACGCCAGGGCTGCTGCTCACAAACTGCGGCCATTCCACGCTGCCGCGACCAAGCCTCGGATCATGGCTGCTTTATGGCCTCGGAAACGAAAGTGAAAACCTGCCAGGCTTTGTCGTCCTGATGCCAAAAGGCATGCCCACTGCGCAGTCTCGCAACTGGACCAGCGCGTTCCTGCCAGGCGTTTACCAGGGCACACATATTGAAACCGCGAGCGGAGATAGCAATCCGATCCCCAATCTAACGCGACAGGACATTCGCCCTGGATCGCAACGCGCGCAGGTTGCGTTGACGCAGTACCTCAATCAGCGGCACAGCAGAATGCGAGCCGGCGATGCTCGGCTGGAAAGTCGCATCCATTCGATGGAGCTTGCATTTCGAATGCAAACTGCGGGAACCGACGCCTTCGATCTGTCGACCGAACCGAAACACATTGTCGAAATGTACGGCGAAACAACGCAGGGCCGCAACATGCTGATCGCCCGTCGCCTGGCAGAACGTGGAGTGCGCTACATTCAATGTTACCACGGTGCAGGCCAGCCGTGGGACAATCATGGTTCCATCGTCAGCAACATCACGCGACTGGCCGGCGAATCAGATCAGCCCATCGGTGCACTGCTAACGGACCTCAAACAACGCGGCATGCTGGAAGACACACTGGTCATCTGGGGCGGAGAAATGGGCCGCACACCAACGATCCAGTCCGGCCCAAAAGATATCACGAAAGTCGGCCGCGACCATCACATCGACGGCTACACAATCTGGCTGGCCGGCGGTGGTTTCAAAGGCGGCATGACGTACGGATCGACCGACGAATTAGCCATGAAGGTCGCCGAAAAGCCAGTCCTGCTCCACGATCTCCACGCCACAATCCTGCACCAAATGGGCTTCGACCACAAACAACTCACCTACCGCTTCTCCGGACGTGACTTTCGCCTCACCGACGTCCATGGCAAAGTGCTCACGGACGTCCTGGGATAACTGAAGATAGCTGCCGAATCAGTCCTGAGTGTCTAATTCGCTAAGAGCTTGGTCAAGAAAACTGGTGATCAATCCTTTGACAACGGCCTGCGAAATAGCTCCCTGCACGACAAGATCGGCGGAGCCATTTGTATTCGGAGAAACCGTAACGCTGGCGGTTTGCAGGAGATCGCCACCGACGTTCAGCCAGACAAGATCGTCAAGCGGTACGTCTTTCGGAAATCCGTCTTCCGCAAAGACGTTGCGGATCGCCGAGAAGTCGCCGGCTGACGAATTAGCTTTCGACGTTGAGGTGTGCGTCATTCGCAATTGCACAAACAATTCTCCGCTTTCTGCGAAGTCCAAGCCGTAGCTGAAGTTCGTGCTGCGTTGCAGCAACGATGTCGCAAGCTTTTGAGCCAACTCGTCAAACCGCGTGTCGTAAGTTTCCGAATCTTCAATCGCGGAGTTGATATTCACGTCTGTGAATGCGAACGCAGCCAACCCACGACTGATTTCACTCCATTGCCGATCCCACTTTGCCAGCGGGTTATCGGATTTCGCGGATAGAGGAGCGAAGACCTCATCTAAAGTCTTCATTTCAAGCAAAGACGTGCCCTGCGAAAACGCCAACCGAATTTCCTGCGGTCCAGTTTGTACCAAACGAAATGGCCCGGGAAGCAGAGTACCCCCATCTACCTCGAAAACGGTTGTACCAAAAACATCAGTAGCTTTCGCCTGCGGCAAATTCCTGCTGACCCAACCTGCAAGATCAATCGGATCGTGCATGTGAATCACGAGCCCACTGGTTGCCAGCTGAAGTCTGTTTTTCGCGCTATCCGATGTTTCGATATTGCGGTCTATCGAAACAACGGCCTGTGAAGCAACCCAATCGACGTCGGTTAGGTCGAGTGCGTCCGGATCAATTGTCGTCGAAAAACTAATCGCGCGCACCATGAGTTGTCGATTCAGCCACGGCGTCAGGGGCTTCATTGTCCGATGCTGCAACAAGTCTCGCACCCGTATCATCGCCATGCCAGTATCGTTCGGCCCGATCGCAGACGTAGGAATAACCTCGCGGCGGAACCCCAATTGTTCCGGTGCTGGTGCCTCCGGCACCGCTGGTTCGCGAATTTCTGTTCTTGACACTGGGCGTATCGGAGTCTCCGATTGGTTAGACACAGGCTTGCGTTCAGCTTCCTTTGCGGGCTCATCAGCCGCCGCGAACCCCCGCATCGCAACAACGGAACCCCCGAGCAACATCATGACCGCGATCGTAAGTGAACTTGTTATTGACCGATTTTCGCTTTGTGCTTGTCTTCCATCCTTGGAACGCAACATTTCTATTCTCCTGATGAGATGACCGGTAAAGATGGGAACCATGGCCGGACATCCGTGTTCGACCAAACCGTCCCGTCGAAGGGCGAGTTTCGAAAGTGATTTCAGGTAGCAACCCGCTCCGATCGCAGCCGCAGCTCGCTGATCAGCGGCGAGTTCCTGGTACAACGTGATACGATTTAACATCCAGTGCATAAGCGGATTGAAGAAGTGAATCGCCTGCAGACTACAGGTAACAGCACGCCATGCTGCGTCGAATCTAACGACGTGAGCCAGTTCGTGCGCAAGAACGGCTCGCAATTCGTCTCGGCTCCAGTTTCGCCAGTCGGCAGGCAAAACGAGCACTGGCCGCAGCAAACCGACAATAGCCGCGCTATGCATATCATTCAGCTGACGAGTGATCGGAATTCGAGGACACGCCATTTGCGACGCTAGACGTTCAATCTCTTCCCGTAAAATTGCATCGTCAACAGGTATTCCCGACCGTTTTGTCCTGACGATAAAAAGCAAACTGAGCA